>JBARSG010000643.1:0-15072 GCA_049644625.1 Desulfobacterales bacterium
CCATCAGAGAGGGTGAACTTTGCTATGACAATGTCAAAGAGTCCATTTTGCCGGCGACTTCAGATATCCTTAAAATAAAAGGTCAAAAAGATTCGTTGACCTGTATTTTTTTTAATGAAAAAGAAAATGAATGCACGATTTATGATAACAGACCTCTTGAATGCCGGGCTCTTAAATGCTGGGATACACGGGAAATTGAAAGGATTTACTCTAAAAACAGGTTGACGCGAAAAGATCTTATTTCAACGATTGAAGGGCTGTGGGACCTAATTGGGGACCATCAGAAGCGGTGCTCGTATGAAAAGCTCACCCTTTTTATTGATATTCTTAAAAAAGATAAAAAGGATAAGGCACTTAAAGGCATTCTCGACATAATCAAATATGATGCCCAAATCAGGGAACTGGTTGTGCAAAAGGGAGGCCTTGATCCTGAAATGACCTATTTTATTTTCGGCAGGCCGATTACGGAAACCATCAGAATGTACGGCATTAAGGTCATAAAACAAGACGATAATTATCGCCTGATTCCGATTAGTTAAATGGCCTTGAATTATGCCGGGCCGTCAGGAATCATGAAACCTCAGGATATGTGAACAAGGACCAAAGCCTAACACTTAATGATAAACGATCAATGACTAATGACTAATATCCGGTAAAAAGTAAGGTGATAGATAATGAATGATTTAGCGGGGCCGATCGATATGGCAGAAGTCATGGAAATCTTAGACGGTGATAAAGAACTTTTGATAAAATGTTTTGATGAGTTTCTAAGCGATATGCTGGCGCTGAAAACTTCTGAAAAAGGAGTCGAATTCATCTGCGAGATTCATAACGATATACCGTCACGTCTTAAGGGCGATCATGGACGCTTGCAACAGATTCTTATAAACCATCTTTAATGTTTATCGTGTTATCCAGCCGAAATATGCAGCCACAGGGAAAATGTCACCGCTGACAATATTGTACTTGTGGAAAGGGCTGCAACTGCAAAATCTGTATCGCCGTTCATTTCCTTTGCCATTACATAGGTTATTGTGGCAGTCGGCGATGCCAATAGGATAAGACCTGGCAGGTAGTCCTGGAGTGCCACATCGAATAGACGATATAGGATAAAGCCCAGGCCGGGAAGCAGGAACAGTTTAATAAAGCTTGAACAAAGGACTCGAAGCATTCTCAAATACATCAATTCAAAAGAGAGAGAAGCTCCGATAAGCAGCAAAGCCATCGGGAGTGCAAGACCGCTTAAAATATCGAGACTGCGGTCGATAACAAGAGGAACCCGTAATCCTGTCAAGGAAAACAATATTCCGCCTATTGCGGACAGAATAACAGGGTTGCATAGTATTCTCAGAACGACACTCAGCTTATTTTCCGGTGCTGAAGTATTGGGTGAATTTAACTGAAGGACCACTACTGCAAGAAAATTCTGTAGTATCATTACAAAACCGGCAATGATACCTGCCCGCACAAATCCTTCATTACCGAGAGAATAGTATGCCACGGCAAGACCGATATATCCCAAGTTCCCATGAAAAGAGGACTGAATAAAAGTACCCAACTCCCTTCGCCTTATACCACTAATTAATCCCCCACCCCAGGACACAGCAAAAACAACCATAACAGAAATCAGGGTAATAACCAGAACGCTAATATCAAACCTGGTTTTTAAGGAAGCTTTGGAGATCGCATGAAAAATCATGGCGGGAATTGCCAGATAATAGACGAGACGGTTTGCCGGACCTAAAAATTCAAAGGGAATAAACCCTTTCCAGCGGGCAAACCATCCAAGGATGATTATGGCAAATATCGGGATGATAGTGGTTGCAATATTCATAGGACCCATTCATCACTCTTGACAAATCCATGCATTTATAGTCTATTCTGGCAAATTCGGTAAATTTGTCAAGCAGTTAGGCCTGATTTCAGTAATTTCTCGATTAAATGAAACAAAATTCCAAACAAAAACAGCATATTTCTTGCCGGATATTTCATGTGCGCGCCGCCGCTTGCCGGCTCAGGGTCAAAAGCATTGAGCTTCGGTCAGACTCAGTTGCAACGGATCGACCAACACTGGTCTTTCTACATGAAGGCCTTGGCTGTATCGAACTCTGGCGGGATTTCCCGGAAACACTCTGCGAAGCGACCGGCTGCTCCGGATTGGTATACGACAGAAAAGGCTATGGCGGCTCTGAAAAGTTTGAAGATCCATGGCCCCTGGACTACCTGCAAAAAGAATCTTTAACATACCTACCCGAACTGTTAAAGGAATGTAATATTGACCATGCTGTTCTCATCGGACACAGCGACGGCGGTACCATTGCATTAATCACCGCCGCCATTCATGGCAATGTGGTTTGTGCTATAATTACAGAAGCCGCACACATCTTTGTTGAAGAGCTAGCAATTACAGGCATCCGTAAAGCGGTTGAAGCGTTTGAAACAACTCCTTTAAAGGAAAAGCTCACCCGCTATCACAAAGAGAATACAGAAACGATTTTTTACCGCTGGGCGGACAGATGGCTTTCGCCCGAATTTTTGAGCTGGAATATTGAAAGATATCTTCCTAAAATAACCTGCCCAATCCTTGTACTTCAGGGTGAAGATGATGAGTATGGAACTCCTGCCCAGATCCAAGGCATCGTCGGCCATGTATCCGGACCTGCCTATTCAAAACTGATACCGGACTGCGGGCATGTCCCCCATTTTCAGGCAAAAAATGCTGTCTTATCCGAGATGACACAATTTATAAGGACAATTGTTTCATAGAAACTAACCGTTTAGTTCTTTGAAACAAATCGATTTCCATAAAGCTTCAAGTACAGTAAAAATCCTGCCTCAGATTACCAGGCTTTGGTTATCCCCAAGGGGATTTGCTTTGTTGGAAGTCCATTAAGTTATTGAAATTCCAAACAATGTCTCGTCACGGAAGGTTTTGGTCATTGAATATTGGAATTTGAGACCTGCCCGCTCGTGCCTTGCAATGGCAGGCGGGTTTATTTGTAATTTGGTGCTTGGGATTTGTGATTTTAGACACAAAACTCAAAGGCAGAGCCATCTATTTCTGACCTGGCTCTCCGAGGCGTAGGCTCTACGAGCCGGAGGCCCAGAGGAGCAGGTTTTTAATGTAAAAATAAAAAAGCCCTGTTTTTTCAGACAGGGCCTTTTGATATTGAAATTGGAGACACGGGTTATTCTTTCACTTCGGAATCTCCGGCATCATCTTCAGCCTTTTTAGCTTCAGGTTCTTTGGATTCAGTTTCTTCTGATTCAACAGGCGCCTCGGCCTGCTTCTCAAGCTTATCATCTGAATCTTCAGTAGTCGATTCGGTTTTTACCTCTGCTTCTTTTTCTTCAGCCACATCTTTTTCTTTATCGACGATGTCTTTTTCTTCTTCAGCGGCTTTTTCTTTCGATTCAATCTCTTTTTTCTCTTCCGATTTCTTTTCTTCAGCTTCTTTCTTTTCAACAGCCCGCTTTTTCTTAATAGCACCTTTATCTTTCTTTTTTCTTTTCTTCTTTTTCCCCTCTTCGGAATAAATCAGCTCAATCAAGGAAATCGGTGCTGCATCTCCGGGCCGTCTCCCCAGTTTAACAATCCGGGTATAACCGCCGGATACAGAGCCGAACCTTCCGGCAGCTTCCGCAAACAGCTTATGAACCACATCCTTTTCCCTTATGATTGAAAGCGCCTGACGCCTTGCATGAACATCACCGCGTTTTGCCAGCGTAATCAAATTGTCGGCCCATCGCCTTAATTCCTTTGCTTTGACATCAGTTGTACGGATACGCTCATGTTTAAAGAGAGAGGTAACCATATTTCTGAACATGGCAGTCCTGTGACTACTCGTTCTATTTAATTTTAAACCGGATTTTCGATGTCTCATGGAACAAACTACTCTCCTTCCTCTAAGTCTTCCTCAGGCGGCTCAAATCCTTCCAACTTCATCCCAAGAGAAAGATCCATTTCACTTAAGACTTCTTTAATCTCATTTAGAGATTTTCTTCCAAAGTTTTTGGTTTTTAGCATCTCTGCCTCGGTTTTGCTAACCAGTTGATAAATTTTGACGATATTGGCATTCTTAAGACAGTTTGCACTGCGTACGGAAAGTTCAAGTTCTTCAACGCTTTTGTAAAGATTTTCATTAAATTTAATCTTTTCCTTCCCTTCGACTTTTTTCTCGGGTTCCGGATCAAGATCTTCGTCAAAATTGATAAAATGAGTCATCTGTTCCTTTAAAATCTTGGCAGCATACGCAACAGCGTCCTCAGGCAAAATACTTCCGTCTGTCCAGACCTCTAAGGTAAGTTTGTCATAGTCGGTTTTTTGACCGACACGGGCATTGCCCACCACATAGGTAACCCGTTTAATAGGTGAAAAAACCGCATCTATCGGTATTGTCCCTAAGGGTGCGTTTTCATCTTTGTTAGCTTCGGATAAAGAATACCCTTTTTCTGTTTTGACGGTCATGGTCATCTTCAATTTTGCGCCATCCGATAGTGTCGCAATATGCCGATCAGAATTTATCACCTCGCATCTTCCGTCATCGCTGATGATATCACCTGCGATAACTTCACCTTTTCCCTCTGCATCGATGCGTACGGTTTTCGGTTCAGGATCGGTAACTTTAAAGCGCACTTCTTTTAGATTTAGGATAATCTCGGAGACATCTTCGTATATGCCTTCAATAACACTGAATTCATGCATAACGCCATCAATCTTTACAGATACAATAGCGGCTCCATAAAGAGAAGAAAGTATGATCCTCCTTAAAGAATTCCCGATTGTTATGCCAAATCCCCTTTCAAGAGGTTCACAAACGAATTTGCCGCAAGAGGGCTTACTGGTTACCTGAACCTTTTCCGGCTTTATCATCTTTTGCCAGTTCATGCACATGATCTCATTCGATGACATTATCATATCTCCAATTTGGGTCTCAGAGGATGATCAGAAGGATATGTGAAAGGCGATATTGGATATGTCTTACATTCAATATCTCATATCCCAGATCTCACTTTACTTGGAATAAAGCTCCACTATAAGTTGCTCCTGAATGGGAGTTGTTATATCTTCGCGGGTGGGAAAACTTTTTACAATCCCTTTAAAATTCTCTTTTTCCAAATCAAGCCATTGTGGAACGCCTCGCCGCACCACGATATCAAGTGAATCTCCTATGGCCTGAACCTTGCGGCTTTTTTCCCGGACTTCGATCATATCGCCTACTTTAATAAGGTATGAGGAAATATTAACTTTCCTTCCGTTAACAAGAAAGTGATTGTGTCCTATAAAATGGCGACCTTGGGTACGAGAATTCACAAAACCCAAACGGTAAACCACATTGTCAATTCTACGCTCCAGCATTACCAGCAAATTTATTCCGGTTATGCCTCTCTGATTATCTGCCCTCTTGAAAAACAGATGAAACTGTTTTTCTGAAAGCCCGTACATACGTTTTACTTTCTGTTTTTCTCTTAGCTGAATTCCGTAGTCCGAAATTTTTCTTCCACGGCGTTGACCGTGCTGACCCGGCGGATAACTCCGTCGATCAAAAGCACACTTATCAGAATAACAACGATCTCCTTTGAAAAACAGTTTCAAGTTTTCGCGCCGGCAAAGCCGGCATACCGAACCTATGTATCGTGCCAAGTATTCCCCCCTAGTTTCTTATTTATAAATTTTGTGATTTTTGTGGCAAAATTTTCTAAAAATTATGATTCCCTTATCGAAAATAATTGTATATTTTCGATTGAAAATCGAATATTTAAGGATTTCCTCTAATTTTATTTTTATAAACAAAAACAATGGAGCAAAGCAACCACATTAAATAGTCAATCGTCAATATTCAATAATCAATTTTTTAAACCCTGCGTCGTTTTGGCGGCCGACAGCCATTATGTGGTATGGGTGTTACGTCTTTAATCATCACAACATTGAATCCCGCGGCCTGTAGGGATCGAAGGGCTGATTCTCTGCCGGAACCAGGACCTTTGACATACACCTCAACATTTTTCATCCCATGCTCCATTGCCTTTTTTGCTGCATCTTCCGCTGCAAGCTGAGCAGCAAATGGGGTGCTCTTTCGCGATCCCTTAAAGCCCTGAACACCCGCACTGGACCAGGCTATAACATTTCCGGCAGGATCTGTAATTGTAATGATTGTATTATTAAACGTCGACTGGATATGTACAACACCGGTCGATATATTCTTCTTTTCTCTCTTTTTGGTCCGGATTTTCTTTTTTGCCATGTATTATGCCTCTGCCTTTTACTGGTTTACTTCTTTTTAACTCCGCTTTTTTTCTTTATGGCAGACCTTTTCGGTCCTTTGCGCGTCCGTGCATTTGTGCTGGTCCGCTGTCCCCGCACCGGAAGAGATTTTCTATGACGAAGCCCACGATAAGATCCTAAATCCATCAATCTCTTGATATTCATAGAAACTTGTGTACGAAGTTCTCCTTCAACTTTGTATTCGTCGTCAATCACTTCGCGGATTCTATTAATATCAGACTCTGACAAATCATCTGTCTTGGCATCCGGATCAATATTAAGCTTATGGAGTATTCGTTTTGATATGCTTGGGCCTATACCATAAATATATGTCAGCCCTATCTCAACCCGCTTACGTCTTGGTAAATCAACACCCGAAATTCTTGCCAAAGCTTATCCTCCTTTATCCTTGCCTCTGTTTGTGTCGTTTATTTTCGCAGATAACCCTGACAACCCCTTTCCTGCGAACAATCTTACACTTAGCGCATATCTTCTTAACCGATGCCCTGACTTTCATACGACATACTCCTTCAGTTCGATACCGATCATCTCCTTATTTCGATCTGTATGTTATTCTGCCTCGGGACAGATCGTAAGGTGAAAGTTCAACCGTAACTTTATCCCCGGGAAGAATTTTTATAAAATGCATACGCATCTTTCCGGAGATATGGGCAAGCACCTGGTGCTTATTTTCCAGTTCTACCTTGAACATTGCGTTGGGCAGTGTTTCAAGCACCGTGCCCTCTACCTTAATCGCCTCTTCCTTTGCCATATTGTATCCCCCGTCGCGCCGCCTTATTTAAGACAATCAGAATCGGCACTTCATTTTAGACCCGTTTCTTTTTTAAAAATCCTTCGTAGTGGCGGGTCAGCAAATGAGATTCTATTTGCTGAATCGTATCGATCGCCACCCCCACAACGATCAGAAGCGCGGTGCCGCCGAAATAAAAAGGAACGTTAAACTTTGTTATCAAAACCGATGGAAGTACGCATACTGCAGAAACATATATGGCGCCTCCAAGTGTAATACGGGTCAACACCCTGTCAATGTGATCTGCCGTCCGCTTACCCGGACGGATCCCAGGAATATATCCCCCCTGCTTCTTCATATTGTCGGCAACATCAGCAGGGTTGAAGGTGACCGCGGTATAAAAATAACAGAAAAAGAATATAAACCCGACATACAGCGACTCATACACAATATTGCCCGGACTCACCGCCGAAGCCAAACTCTGCATCCACGGAATAGTTATGAAACTGGCTATAGTCGCTGGAAACATTATAATTGATGACGCAAAAATCGGCGGTATAACACCGGACGTATTAACCTTCAACGGCAGGTGGGTACTCTGACCGCCATACATCTTGCGGCCGACAACCCGTTTGGCATATTGAACCGGTATCCGCCTCTGACCTTGCTCCATATAGATAATAAACGCTACAACCAGTATCATCAGTACAAGCAAAATGAGCACGGGAAATATTCCCATTTCACCGGTTGAAAGGAGACGGAACGTGTTTCCGATTGCATTCGGCATTCGAACAATAATACCGGCAAAAATAATCAACGAAATACCGTTACCGATGCCGCGTTCAGTAATCTGTTCACCCAGCCACATAATAAACGCTGTTCCGGCCGTCAGAGTCATAACCGTCATGATCTTGAATTCCCAACCCGGATGTATCACCACCGGAGCACCGCCGGGGGAGCTCATACTCTCGAGGCCGACACTAATGCCAAATCCCTGGATGATACTCAACAATATCGTACCGTAACGGGTGTACTGGGTAATTTTTTTGCGTCCCTGCTCACCTTCCTTTGATAACCGCTCAAGATGCGGTATGGTCACAGTTAAAAGCTGCAAAATTATCGATGCACTAATATAGGGCATAATCCCGAGAGCAAAAACAGAAAGCCGTTCTAATGCACCGCCCGAGAACATATCAAAAAGACCCAGCAGCGTCCCTTTTTTCCCTGCAAAAAAGCTGGCCAGCGCCGTACCGTCTATGCCCGGTGTAGGGACATGCACACCCACACGGTAGACGATCAGAAGTGCCAATGTAAAAAAAATCCGTTTCTTTAGTTCAGGAATTTTGAATATGTTGCCGAATCCACCGCCAATCATGCTATAAAACCTCTATATTCCCACCGGCTTCTATGATCTTCTCCCCGGCGCTTTTGCTGAGCATGTTTACCTTTATTGTTAGAGGTGTTTTGATCTCGCCGTGGCCGAGCAATTTAATACCGTCTCTTCTTCCTTTAACAAGACCGGCCCTAACAAGTGCCGCCTCATCCACGACACTGCCGCTTTCAAATTTTGCCAGGTCACGGATATTAATAACTGCTATTTTCTTTTTAAAAATATTTGTAAAACCCCGTTTGGGAAGACGGCGATGGAGAGGAGTCTGCCCGCCCTCAAAGCCGGGCCTTACGCCGCCGCCGGATCGGCTGTTATATCCCTTTGTTCCTCTACCGGCTGTTTTGCCTTTACCTGATCCGACACCGCGCCCCACACGTTTTCGGGGCCTACGGGATCCTTTTGGAGGTGACAATTCATTCAGTTTCATCAATCTTCTCCTCAACGTTAACCAGGTGCGATACAGCGGCGACCATCCCACGAATGGAAGCCGTATCCTTAAGCTTAACCGTTCTGTTAATTTTTGTCAGCCCCATGCCGCGCAATACCCTGCGGTGCTTTTCCGGTCTTCCAATCATACTTTTAACAAGAGTTACTTTTAATGTTCCGGACATTTATGATTCCTTCTAACTGCCAATTGCCGACATCGGATTGAATATCGAAAATCTTTTTTACCTCATTAATTCAACTTGTTGGAAGAAATTATCTTTGTTTCATAAAGACAAAATGATACTGTATCTCCAATCTTCAATTGTCATTATTCAATCTTCAATTTTAAAGATCTTCCACTCTTTTACCCCGCCTGGAGGCAACCTGCTCACGGCTCTGCAACTGGCTAAGCCCTTCAATAGTAGCTTTAACAACATTATGAGCATTATGTGATCCCATACATTTTGTAAGAATGTTCTGAACGCCCACAGCTTCAAGTACCGCCCGAACCGCACCACCTGCAATAAGACCGGTGCCCTGGGAAGCAGGTTTTAACAAAACTCGTCCTGCTCCATACTTTCCTGTAACTACATAGGGTATTGTTCCATCAACCAAATGTACCTGGACCATGTTTTTTTTCGCTTTTTCTATCCCTTTACGAATCGCTTCAGGCACCTCACCGGCCTTCCCGAGCCCATAACCGACACTCCCTTCACCATCACCGACAACAACAATAGCACTGAAGCTAAACCTGCGGCCGCCTTTGACAACTTTCGCAACCCGGTTAATGTAAACAACCTTGTCGATTAACTGATCTTCGCTTTTATCCTGCTTGAACAAAAATTTGCCTCCTTCGTCCATTAATTAAATTGATCCGTTAATCAAAACGGCTAGAAATCGAGGCCTGCTTCACGCGCACCATCAGATACAGCTTTAACACGCCCGTGAAATAGAAACCCGCCACGGTCAAAAACAACCTTTTTTAAGCCTTTTTTAATGGCCCGTTCACCGATAAGTTTTCCTACGAAATCTGCTGCTGCAATCTTGTTTCCAAATTTAGGTTGTTCTTTTACAATTTTTTCCAGACTTGATGCGGCCACAAGAGTATTTCCATGCCCATCATCAATGACCTGAGCGTAAATATGTTTTGAACTTCGGAAAACATTCAACCTGGGCCGCTGCTGCGTGCCGACGAGATGTTTTCTTATCCTTTTTTTTCTTTTCAAACGTGCTTTTTTCTTTAAATCCAACTTCCCCATTTTCAATATCCTTATCCTTCTTTAACTCCTGTCTTTCCGGCCTTACGCTGAATACGTTCCTCAGCATACTTTATCCCTTTACCCTTATAGCGTTCCGGAGGTCGCAATCTCCTGATTGATGCAGCGGTATGCCCCAGCAATTCTTTGTCGATGCCGGTAAGTCTGATAACATTTTTCTTGTCAACTGTAGCGGAAACCCCTTCGGGAAGATCAAAATTAACCGGATGTGAATACCCAAGATTAAATTCGATTCGGTTACCGTTAAGTATGGCACGGTAGCCGATACCGTGTATCTCCAGAACCCTTTCAAACCCTTTGGTCAAGCCGGTAACCATATTCGCCACAAGGCTCCGCGTAAGTCCACGCAAAGCGCGGTTGGTCCTGTTATCATTAACAACATCCACCCGTATCATCCCGTCTTCTATCTTGAGATCCACGGAAGGATGTATTGCTCTTGTAAGGACCCCTTTTTTGGATTCTACGGTGATTACCCCGTCTTTATATTTTATTTTAGTGTTATCTGGTACCGATATCGGTGTTTTGCCTACTCTGGACATTGATTACTTCCTTTTATCATCGGTCAACAACCATCTGTCACCGGTCATCATAATTGATAGTAATTTACCAATGACGAATGTCAACCCTACCAAATATTGCAGAAAATCTCGCCCCCTAAATTTTCAGACCTGGCCTGTTTATCCGTCATTATCCCCTTTGATGTTGATAAAATCGCAATTCCCATACCGTTCAACACCGGTTTTATGTCCTTGCTCTTTACATAAAACCGCCTGCTCGGTTTACTCACTCGTTCAAGGCCGATAATTGTGTTGGACTGTTCTTCATCATACTTAAGGTAGACACGCAATATTCCCTGCTTATTATCTTTAATGAATTTATAATTTCTTATAAACCCCTCATCCTTTAACACTCTGGCCAATTCGGTTTTTAGCTTTGATCCGGGAATATCAATACTGTTGAACTTTGCCTTGCCGGCATTTCTGATCCGGGTCAACATGTCCGCAATTGGATCACTCATCGCCATAGTCTTCTCCGTTATTATAATACGCTTTTAGTTTTCGGTTTTAGGGATAAAAAGTATTTCAATGACACCTGAAACGTAACATTTAAAACCTAATTTACACTATTACCAGCTTGATTTCACTACACCAGGGAGCTTGCCTTCTGAAGCAAGATTTCGAAAACAGATGCGGCAAATTCCGAACTTTCTTAAAAAACCTCTCGGCCTGCCGCAAATGGGGCAGCGGTTGTATCGCCTCACTTTGAATTTAGGTTCTCTCATTGCCTTCATTCTAAGAGCTTTTCTTGCCAAATTTTCCTCCCTCTTTAAATTGACTATTGAAGATTGAACATTCCTAAGATATTCAACCGTCGATGCTTATCCTTCAGTCTTAATTCTTCATTCCCAAATCTTCAATTTTCAATCTTAAATCTTCAATTCCTAAACGGCATTCCCATCAGCTTCAGCAGTTCTTTGCCCTCTTCATCAGTCTTTGCAGTCGTAACGATAGAGATATTAAGGCCTTTAATCTTATCAATTTTATCGTAATCGATTTCCGGAAAAATAATATGCTCTTTAATGCCCAGTGAATAATTACCATGACCATCCAGCGCTTTTCCCGAAAGACCTCTGAAGTCACGAACACGAGGCAACGCTATATTGACCAGTTTGTAATAATAATCGTACATACGTCTGTGGCGTAGGGTAACCATGCAGCCTACGGGCATTCCTTCCCGTAGCTTAAACGCTGCTATCGATTTTTTTGCACGGGTTACAACCGGTCGCTGGCCGGCTATAATCTTAAGCTCCTCCGAAGCTGAATCAAGTAGTTTGATATTATGAATCGCTTCACCCAGTCCCATATTCAAAACGATCTTCTCAAGTTTTGGAACCTCCATTATGTTTTTATACTTAAAGGTCTCGATCAACCTGGGTACAACCTCTTTATGATAATAATTTTTTAACTGTGACATTCACTTCCTCCGTCACTCGGACCTAAGAATCTATAATTTCGTTGCATTTCCTGCAAACACGCACTTTTTTTCCATCCTCAAGCCGTTTCATCTTTATCCGTATGGGTGTTACGCACTTGCTGCACATCAACATGACGTTGGACCAGTGGATAGGAGCTTCACTCTCAACAATGCCGCCCTGTCTTTGAGTGGCGCTAGGCCGGGTATGCCGTTTGACAATATTAATATTTTCAATAAGAAGTCGATTGCTCTTCCTTTTTATACCCAGCACTTTGCCGATCTTTCCTTTGTCTTTGCCCACAAGAATTTTTACTTTGTCGTCTTTTTTTATATGCCATTTATTTTGAGCCATGAATCACTTCTCCATAGGGCCGTAATATTTTAAAGCTTATAAAAGTTTTGCTCATTGAAGTTATTGCTCATTTTCTGCCGTTCATTTTTCACCCAGCGCCCATAGCCGCTAACCGGCAACTATAATACCTCAGGGGCCAGCGAAATGATTTTCATAAACCTTTTGGCTCGCAGTTCCCTTGCCACCGGACCAAATATGCGGGTGCCTATGGGTTCCTTGGTTTGTGAAATTAAAACAGCAGAATTATCATCAAATCTTATATATGATCCATCCAGTCTCTTGATTTCCTTTTTGGTGCGAACAACAACGGCTTTTACCACATCTCCTTTTTTGACCTTGGTATTCGGAATTGCTTCTTTAACAGATACAACAATTATGTCGCCGACACTCGCATATCGTCTGCGTGAACCTCCAAGAACTTTGATACAATACAATATCTTGGCTCCTGAATTGTCTGCCACGGTCAATCTCGTTTCCGCCTGAATCATCTTCTTAACTTTCCTTATATAATTCGTAAAAAAACCGAATTCATCATATCATATAACAATCAAACAGCTTTTTCGACTATTTTGCTCACACGCCATCTTTTAATCTTGCTAAGGGGTCTGGACTGGACGATCAAAACTTTATCTCCAACTCGTGAGCCATTGTTTTCATCGTGGGCGGCAAATTTTGATCGTCTCCTGACATACTTTTGATAAAGTTTATGCTTAACCAGCCTCTCAACCAGGACAATTACCGTTTTGTCCATCTTGTCGCTGACAACTGTCCCCACCATCTGTCTTCTTAAAAATCGTTTTTCCATGGCAATAAGTATTCTTAGCCTGTTTCTTGATATAGTTAGTTTTTTAGTTATGAAATTTACGCTTTTATTTTCAAATCTTTTTCCATTGCCACCCAGACGCCAAGACACTAAGAAAGAATAATAAATATATCCTTTGGGTCTTTGTGACTTTGTGGCAAACATTTTTTTCTTCTGGCTTATCCAGGTTAAGATTCTTTTATTATGGTCTTCACCCTGGCGATTTCTCGCTTGATCTGCTTCATCTTCTGGGAATTCTCAAGCTGACCGATTTCGTGCTGAAAGTGCAGATTAAACAGCTCCTCTTTAAGATCGTTTGCTTTCCGCAACTTTTCTTCCAGACTCAACTCTCTGATCTCGCTCGGCTTCATCACAAATTACCCCTTTCTATGAATCTGGTTTTCACAGAAAGTTTATGTGAAGCAAGCCTGAGGGCTTCCTTTGCCATATGCCGGGGAACACCCTCCATCTCATAAAGGACTCTTCCGGGACGAACCACTGCAATCCATCCCTCAGGAGCCCCCTTTCCTTTCCCCATCCTGACTTCAGCAGGTTTTTTGGTAAAAGGTTTGTCAGGAAATATTTTTATCCACATTTTGCCGCCTCTTTTAACATGCCGAGTCATTGCGATACGGGCGGCTTCAATCTGCTTTGAGTTGATTCTGCCGCATTCTATTGCCTGCAATCCAAATTCACCAAAATCAAGGTTACAGCCCCTGTACGAAGCTCCCTTTGTTCTGCCTTTTTGCTGTTTTCGAAATTTTACCTTCTTGGGACTAAGCATGTCCGATATCTCCGTTACTCCATGAAACCTTTGAAAAAAGTTTGATTTTCAAAGGCCGTTATATTATTCGTATCAATTTAGACAAACTCGTAAAAAGTCTTTTACAAGCAAAAAACTCAACTGCCGATCTTTTCCGAATTTTTCTTCAAAATCTCGCCTTTAAAAATAAATACCTTGATACCGATAATTCCATATGTCGTACGAGCATCAATAAAACCGTAGTCTATATCAGCTCTTAAGGTATGCAGAGGAATGCGACCCTCTCTATATTGTTCGGTTCTGGCCATCTCGGCGCCGCCCAGACGACCGGAACAGATAACTTTTATCCCTTTGGCGCCAAAACGCATGGCTGAAGAAATGCCGCGTTTCATTGCACGCCGAAATGCAACCCTTCGTATAATCTGAAGCGCAATATTCTCGGCGACAAGCTGGGCATCAATCTCGGGTTTTCTTACCTCCTGAATATCGATAATAACTTCATGAGATATGATCTTTTCGAGCTCTTTCTTGAACAACGCAATTTCAGCCCCCTTTTTACCGATGACAATCCCAGGCCTGGATGTAAAAATGCGCAGCCTGACACGCTTGGAAGACCTTTCGATTTCAACCTTGGAAATACCCGCATGGTAGAGTCTTTTTTTTATAAATTTTCTGATATTATAATCTTCCAGGATATAATCGGCGTAATTTTTTCCAGCATACCACCGGGATTCCCAGGTCTTAACAATACCCAATCTCAATCCTATAGGATTTACTTTCTGGCCCAAGCTTTTCCCCCCTTCTATATCGAATCTTCAGCTAAAATGACTGTAATATGAGCAGTTCTTTTTAATATGCGTGTTCCCCTGCCCCGTGCCCTCGCCTTAAAACGTTTCAACGTAGGGCCCTGGTCTGCGATGATGTTTCGAATAACCAGCGAATCTATGTCGATACCCATATTGTGATCAGCATTCGCTACAGCACTGCGAATAATTTTTTCAACAATAGATGCTGCCTTTTGCGGCATAAATTTGAGCATATTCAAACCATCCTCTACCCGCTTCCCCTTCAC
>JBARSG010000644.1:0-8540 GCA_049644625.1 Desulfobacterales bacterium
CCCACAACCCCTGATTCTTTTAATGGTATTATATTTTTAATATCTTCTATTGATGAGACGCCACCAGAAGCAACCACAGGTATGGAAACAGCTTCTGCCAGACGCCGGGTCTCATCAATGTTTGGACCTGTCTGCATCCCATCCCTGTGGATGTCTGTAAAATTGATTGCGGCAACACCGCAATCCTCAAACTGTTTTGCAAGATCCACAGCCTTAATTTTAGTGGTTTTTGTCCACCCCTCGATTGCAACAAGCCCATTTCGCGCATCAATGCCCACAACAATCCGGCCGGGGAATGCCTTGCACACGTCTTTCACGAAATTTGGGTTTCGAATCGCTTGTGTGCCAATAATGACCCTTTGAACACCAAGATCCAATACTAACCGGACCGTTTTTTCGTTTCTGATTCCACCGCCCACCTGAATATGCGCAGTTACGCGCTCTATAATGCTCCTTATAGAATTTAAGTTCTGCGGACTTTTTTCAACGGCCCCGTCAAGATCAACCACATGAATAATTTCCGCACCTTCATCTTCCCACCTCTTTGCCATAGCAGCTGGATCATCCGAAAAAACCGTTTCTTCATCCATACGCCCCTGAAGAAGTCGCACACATTTCCCATTTTTTATATCAACCGCAGGAATTATAATCATGCTTTAATATTTTCCTTGTGAAGGTTTTGTTTTTTTGAAGAAATTTTACGGTATTTTAAATAATTGTATTTCTGCGTTATAACTTCTCAATAAGTTCGGGTAACTTTAAAAAATCGTTTATGTAATTATTATCATCATTCCCGCGAAGGCGGGAATCCAGTGATTTTGCAGATTTTCTGGATTCCCGTTTTCACTGGAATGACGTTTGGTACCGGAACTTATTGAGAACTTACCCTGCGTTTTGGTGATATGTTTAGTGTTTTGATTCAGGTTTATTTGAGAAAGGAAAGCTTTTAAGAATATCTTTAAGGCCAGACACAGCCATCTCATTTGCAGTAATCCATCTTGCTTTTCTTTGCAAAAAGGAGCCCAGTTGAAAAAGGTTTTCAGATAACGGCCGCTGAGTTTCATCAAAATGATCGTTCCATAATAAACGACCATCTGCCACACGGATAAGATGTATATCAAATGCCACAGATGCAGGCAGATCGACCGAGTATTTGCCTCCCACACGTTCCCTGAAACGAAAAACATACCCTGACAATACCCAATCGGCCTTCAGGATACGTCCTGTTTCTACCAACAGATCCCGTTCCGACAACCTTTTCTTATTCTCTGACAAAAGATCCGACACCACTCCCTGAGACTGACTTGCAGGTATCAGCTGGATATCTTTTCGGTCCTTCAATAGAATAAACAGTTGCTCTGTAAGCATATGTTCTGAATCTTCAGCAACCTCCCCTGTCATGAAAACTTTCCCACAGATCGGGCAACGTGAATTTACATTTTCACCATACACTGCGGCCATGTTTTTAAAAGGAAAAATCAGAATTTTTTCTTTGCCTGATGTGAAGAGAACATTTTCCTTGACCACGATATTTTTTGTGCATTCCGGCAAACACAGTATAACCGTTAAAAGAAAAATCTTAATCCATACGGTTGATTTATTTTGACACATGATTACAAAACACCTTTTGAAGACCGAATGCCAGTTAATCGCCCGTCAAAAGAAGTTGCCTGATCCAGGGCCCTTGCAATGGTTTTGAAAATAGATTCAAGAACATGATGCTCATTTTCGCCGTAAAGAACATTTACATGTAGATTCATTCCGCACCGATTTGAAAACGCCCTTAAAAATTCCCTTGTAAGAGACGTGAAATTGTCCCCCCCCATATCTGCTTTTTGGGGAACATTGTAAACCAGAAAGGGGCGTTTAGACAAGTCAGCGGCAACAGAAGATAAGGCATCATCCATGGGTGTAACAGCATGGCCGAATCTTTTTATTCCCTTTCTATCGCCGAGAGCCTTGTCAAAAGCATCCCCCAGGACGAGACCCACATCTTCTACTGTGTGATGGAAATCCACATCAATATCTCCGGTGGCATCAATGGAAAGATCAAAAAACCCATGAACGCTAAAGAGTGTAAGCATATGATCGAAAAAAGGGATTCCTGTGGATATTTTATTTTTCCCACCGCCGTCTAAATTAAGCTCCATACGAATTCGGGTTTCTTTTGTTTCACGCTCAACCATAGCTGTACGTTCCATAATCTTATTGTTCCTTACTTGTATGTTTTTTGTTTGACCTCGCGCTGCATTTACGGCAAACGCACGGGTATTTTTAATAAACCTTGGTGCAGTAGCATTAGATGTCACATGGAAAATTGGTGGAGATGAAGGGAATCGAACCCTCGACCTCGGCGTTGCGAACGCCGCGCTCTCCCAACTGAGCTACATCCCCACAAAACAGTCACTATCCCATATCAAATTGTATCAAAGCGGTCAATTTAAAAAAGTTATTCATAATATTTTGACCTTTTTAAAACTTGCATTATTGTTCTATAAAAATTAAGAAGTTTATGTTATCAGTTTTGGTTTTCATAAAAAAGGAAATTTATGACACATAAGATTATATTAAATGATGCCTTTAAGCGGTTCACTCTGGACCAGGATAAAATATTTTCACCTGGAGAAACAGTCAGAAGATTCAAGGAAAAATTAAAAAAGGTTAATCTTGACATCCTTGAATACACCGTAAGAATCGATAATGGAAGATTAGGTATTCCGGTCTATTTCAGTAGCTGTGGTAAAGATGCAATTAAAATCATCGGAACAAAAAAACAGATGGGTAAAGGGGCAACTCCAGAACAATCCGAAGCCAGCGCGGTAATGGAACTTGCCGAAAGATATAGTTTTTTCAGCTTCTGTAAAAAGCCAAAAAACTTTTTTATTGAAAAATACCGCAACATAAAAGACAGAGCCATTTCTTTTGAGATGATCGCCCGGTCCGTCAACGATGATTCGGATGATCTGGAAATATCCAGAAAGATATTTGAGGACCTGCCCTTAAAATGGACCCAGGCCTTCAATCTGACCCGGAATCAAGAGGTGGCAATTCCTTTTAACTGGTTTTTCACTATAAATGAATTCAACGGTCCATCGGCCGGCAATTGCGTTGAGGAAGCTATAAGTCAGGGTATCTGCGAAATTATTGAACGGCACGTATCTTCCATCATCAGCCGAAACAGTCTGAAAGTACCGTCAATTAATGCGGATTCAGCCACAGACCCGATGGTTGTGGAAATGATACAAAAATACAGAAATAACGGGATAAAATTCTATCTTTCAGATTTTTCTCTGAACATGGGCATCCCTTCCGTTGGTGTGCTGGCCTATGATCCTTTAAACTTCCCGGGCAAGAGTGAGATCGTCTGGACAGCCGGAACAACACCCGATCCTCAAAAGGCATTAAGTCGTGCCCTTACAGAAGTGGCCCAGCTTGCCGGTGATTTTAATACGGGTTCCAACTATGAGGCCAGCGGCCTTCCCAAATTTACTAAAGTGGAAGACACCAATTTTATAATCAACCCGGGCAAAGAAGTAGATATCAACACCCTTCCTGATCTTTCAAACAAAAATATTAAAGTTGAGGTTCAAAACTTAATATCTGCCCTTTCAAAAAAAGGTATGGAAGTCATTGTCGTGGATACAATGCATTCTTTACTTGAAATACCGGCATTTTATACCATTATACCCGGAGCACATTTCAGAGAACGCGCCCTGGGAACCAGCGTGGGAATGTTTTCTGCCAAAATTATCACCGAAAACAAAAATCCGGACATGGCCATTCATGAGCTTAAAAAGATAGAAAAAATGGTTCCGGGCAAATATTACATCAAATTTTATTTGGGTTCATGCCACCTCGCTCTTAATGATCCGGCAACAGCGCTCGGCTATTTCAACCGGGCTCTGGAACTTGATCCCACAGAACAGGACATCCCCAGTATTTATTCCTACGTGGGTGTCTGCCTCAAAGAAATGGGGGAATACCGCAGGGCTCTTGCAGTATTAAAAAATGCGGAAAAGTATGACAAAGAAAGGACAGACATTTATAATCTAATGGGATTCAGCTATTTCAAACTCAAAGAGCATGAAAAGGCCATCGCATGTTTCAAAAAGGTTCTTCAGCTTGACCCGGGTTCAGCAATCGATTATGCCAACATTGCTTCAAATTATCGGGATATGGGCCAAAAAGGAAAAGCCATACAATATTATGAAATAGCCTTGGCCATGGATCCCAAAATAGAGTTTGCAAAAGATAGTCTGGTCAAGCTGCGGCAAAACTAGCCCGAATTCCTTACGAGCCGTAATGTGATGAATTTATCTTTGAAATATAAATTTCCAGTTGCTTATTCAGACGGACCTATTTGTCATTGTCGGGTGTGAGTTCACGCATCTCCCACCAAGCCTTGCCATAATTTACAAAAAGCTGCTCACCGGCAGAAACATCTTTTATGGTATGAAAAACGATCAAGTCTCGCTCCGTATCGTGCCAATATTCGGTATTGTGATCGTCGGCGTGATTGAAAATACTTCCCCACCCCAAAGGAAGCGAGTAGTATTCGGATTCTTCTTCCGAAGCGTCATGCTCCGGTTCAAGAGCATAAACGTAGTCATCTAAAATACCCGAGCAATCTTCTGCTCTGATACGCAAGTGATGGCATTCTTCCAGTGTCGTGTCGGCCGGAATATATTTGGTTGCGAAAACGCCGTTGCAGTATTTGCAGGGCGCTACAGCCAGGTCGGGGTGTCTAAAAAATGGTTGAGATGAGAGTTTGCTCATATTTCCTGTCCGGTGTGTAATCGTGGGTAAAATTAAATTTTATTGCGGTGTGTCAGCAATTCATTGGCAAGGCTCGTATAATCTATTGAACCGTAACTGCTCCTTCTGTAAAAAATCAAGGGCTTGCTGACATCAGCACTTTCCGCAATCGTTGTATTAACCCTTATTACTGTATCGAAAAGCAAATCCGTATATCTCTCATCATTTTTAAGCTTCTCTAAAATGTTATGGCTTACCCGTGTTCGGGAGTCAAACAATGTCGCAACAATACCGGTTATGCTCAGATCCGGGTTAATATTCTCCTTGACGGAAAAAATAGTGTCAAAGAGTCCATCCAGTGCGGCATAAGCATAGGGATGGGTCTGGCACGGTATAAGAACCTCTTTTGCATAGGCTAATACATTGACGGTCAAAAGGGAAAGACTGGGTGGCGTATCCAGGAGTATAAAATCATATTCTCCGGAAATGCTTTCTAGGCCTTCTTTCAACCGATTTTCCCTTCCAGCCTTGTCAATCAGTTCCACCTCCGCACCGGCAAGGTCCACATGTGACGGTACAAGATCAAGACCCTTCCATTTTGTCGGAACAATCACATCGGCTGCCGTAATCGATTCATTTTCTTTAATAAGGTCGTATACGGTCAGCATTCCGGCTTCGATGTCAACACCCAGTCCCCGGGTCGCATTAAACTGCGGATCCATGTCCACAATAAGAACCGCTTTCCCTTGCCTGCAAAAAGCTGCTCCAAGATTTACCACCGTAACAGTTTTCCCAACTCCACCCTTTTCATTTGCAACGGCGATGATTCTGCTCTTCTTATCACCCATAATTAACACCTCCCTTGCGAGTCATTAAGTCATTTAACATTGGTCATTTGTTATTGATTATTGGCAACTTTCCGTTCCTCACGATTAACTGATATATGTTATCCCTGCCACGACTTCCGGCTTTTGATTAAGCCCTAAGCATCGGTTAATCCGTTTGACGCTATCTTTTCTCTTATTATATTTATCCTGCCGTCGATTCCCATTGAAGTCTGTTCCATGTCTTCCAGGATTTCAGATGCCCGTTGCTTGTTAATCAGCTTGTTGTTTATCCGTTCGACGATATCTGAAAGATCTGTACCATAAACCTGAAAGCGATCGATTAACGTTTCGTAAAGGCTATTTGATGCTGCTTCAGTAAGTTTATATATATATTGAAATTTTATGTTCTCCTGGTAGTCCTTGAAATGAAAAACCACCGATTTTTCTGTTTCACGCTTCATGCGCAATACACCATCCTTCAATGCCAGCACTTCCTGTTCGTTTTTAGTTTGAAGCGGTTTTTTTAATATTTTTTTAAAAAACTTAAGAACGGTATAAAACCCGAGACGTATGACTGCTTCGGTTTTTATTTTTGCCGTATAATTTATGGACGCAACTGCCGGAGGAAGCGCTAATCCGGTTATACTTTTTATCGAGTCCATGTCAGGCAATCCGATTTTTTCCTGGTTCTTTCGAGAACTGTTGATCCCAAAATTTCCCATCATCTTATTATATTCAATGATAGCATCCTGTACCATGACATCGAATGAAGTGCTGATGGAATCCAGATATTCATTGATCCGCATCTCCTTTTCCCTGACAAAATGGATTACTTCGGGATTTATTGTTTCGGCCATATAAGTGTCAAGCGCCTGCTTGAACTCCTGAAAAACCAGATATAGGGTGTTTGAAAAACCGGCTGCTTTAAGGTTTTCTTCATATTTTTGATAGGGCACGGCATAGCTTCCGACAAATTCAACAATATCTTTTAGTAGATCTCCGGATCGGACGTCAAAATAACGATCAATATCTGATTTTAACTCGCGCTTTATCTTTTGAATGGAGCCGTCAAGCGTATTTTTTATCATCGACTTTATCTTGTTCATCCTTATCTGATTATGTTTTATTTTTTCAATGACTTCATTTGCACTATCGGCATCTCTGGCAAGAATATTCTGATTGACTGAAATCCAATGGGATATCCCCGATAAAATCACACGCAGACGTTCGAGATGATTTTTCAAAAGCAGAGAACAACTGCTCCGGGTCAGTTTATTATAAAACATTGATTCAAAACGATCTGTTTCCCGGTCTGAAAAAGCTGCAATTTCCTTTTCTTTTTCCCATTGCTCCAGTCTCAGCCTATCTTTTTGTGACAGGTTTCCATTTCGCACTTTGAAAAGGTTAAAAAGCGCTGATATTGAATAAATCTCGGGATCCGGTTTTATTATTGAAAGCTCTTCTTTTACTTTTTCAACCAGAGCATAAAGGTCGTTGATCGATTCATGCTCGCTGAAATCACAATTTATAACAAACAAGATGTTATCCATAATCCCCATTTTTTTTATTATGGACAAAAATTTAAGGTCGGCCTCCCGAAGTCCTGTTCTGCTGCTAACCATATATATAATAAGATGCGTCAAGAGCAAATAATCCTGGATCATGGCAAGATGCAGGGGATTGGGGGAGTCGCTTCCCTGGCAGTCGGTAATTTCTATATTGGAGTCAATGTTTCCCGAATCGATTTCCAGTTGAATATCCCTAAGATAGACCGCCATAGATCCATCACCCACAAAAGCCCAGTGTTCTGTAAACCTGTTGTCCTCATATTCACTTGTCGTCGTATCTGAGGAAATCATGTCTTTTATATTTTCATATCCTTTAATGTATGAGCCCAGAAGAACACTGTTAAGATTGCGGGTATAATTATTGAATAAATGTTCTGTGCCCAGAGAGGATAATGCCTTCTGAAGATCAATTCGCTCGCCTTTTCGCCTGATGTCGAATCTGTTCTTTTCCGTACGCCAGTCTGCAGATGGAAACAGAACCAGAGCCTGATCTATCTCGGAATTAACCTCGTCCCAGGATTTAAACAAAAGTTTGGCGTTAAGCTGTTTTCCGCTGCGCACTCGTGTAATAATCGATGTAACAACTCCTGCTCCCCGTTTTAAATAATCGCCCTTGAAAAGTGAATTTATAAATGTGCTCTTACCGGATTTAATGGTACCCACAACAGCAATGCGAATAATTTGTTCCGACATCTGTTTATAAATACTGCTGCATGTTTTTTGCCAATCCGCAAAGGAATGATCAGGCATCCCGGTTATGGATCCGGCATCAGAAAAAAGGGCCAAGATATCCTGATTTATCTGTAAAAGTTGTTTTTTTAGTGAGTTAAATGTATCCATTTCAAGTGTAGCTTTATATTTTGATAAAACAGTTGCAACGTTGAATAAAAAAAACGGCCCTGACGTTGGCGCTGTTTATTACAATGTATTAATTTGCCAGAAGCGCTAATGATTTCGGGTATTTATAGCATTTACGGGGCTTATATTTAATGAATCATACTAAATCGTGCCAAATTATCAAGAGCAAATGCACCCTATACGCACCCAAGGAGCGAAACATTTATTGATTATATCTTGTGTATAGAGTATAATTAAAACACAATATGTACCAGGGGATAGGCACCAGAGCTGACAAGACCGGATATCCTGGCCGGTCTTCCCCTGGCCCTCAACCAGGGCGCTGCAGGAGGCGCAATATGACACACCTAATTAATTCGATACCCGTAAAGAGATTGATGAAAAAATGGGGTTTAGGAAAATCTGAGCTCGCGGAAATAATTGATAGTGAACTCTTACAAATTTATTATGCCCCCTATTACGACCTCAAATACTTTTCAGCGCCTTTTCCTCTATTCCCAGTCCCATCACTTTAGTTTGCAGACTATGATCC
>JBARSG010000645.1:0-5581 GCA_049644625.1 Desulfobacterales bacterium
AATGCGAAAAGCGAGAATCCAATGGATGGCAAAAGGTTTACAAGTAGGCAATTAAAATTCATAACGTTGAAACCCTGCAAAGAAATGGCTTGTACAAAAGATACCGCCTATTTCTTGTTGAAATGAATCGTTTTTTGCTGTCATTTAACTTCACACTAACAGCCACAGTTAAGACATCTCGGCATTTTTTGAGCAAGCTATCTTATCCAATCAGTCATAACCATTTCTTTTTTCTGAAAAATATTAACATTACACCTGCGATGGCCAGCATTACGCCCCAAAAAATGAAGTAGCTGTATTTAAATTTGAGTTCTGGTAAATACTCAAAATTCGTGCCATAAATGCCTGCAACAAATGTGAGCGGAATGAATATGGCGGCAAAAATCGTCAATACCTTCATTATGTCGTTCATTCGATTGCTGATGACTGAATTATACAAGTTCAATTGATCCGATAGCATATCCCGGTAAGTGTCTATGGCCTCCGCAGCTTGAGTAATTAGATCTTGCAAGTCTTTTAGAAAGGGAATCGTCTGATCATGAATAAGTTCGGAATCCAATTTTGACAGTTGTATTATGGCTTCCCTGGCCGGTCTAACGGACTTTCTTAAATAATTCATTTCACGTTTAAATGTATTAATCTTTTCCATCACCGAAGGCTCAGCTTTTTCCAGAACTTCTTCTTCAAGATCTTCAATTTGCTCACCCAACCTTTCAATAATGAAAATATAATTATCAACGACAGTATCCAGTAAAGCATATGCCAGATAATCTATACCTGCAGCCCTTATTCTTCCTTTTTGTTTTCTTATCCGTTCCCTGACAGGTTCAAATACATCTCCCGGTTGTTCCTGAAAAGTCAGCAAAAATGTATCGCCCAACACCAAACTCAATTGTTCGGAAATAATTATTTGTTTTTCCTTGTCATAACGAAGCATTTTTAAAACAAGAAAAAGACAATTATCAAATTCTTCAATTTTGGGTCGTTGTCCGGTATTCAGTATATCTTCTAGCAACAGCGGGTGCAGATCGAATGTTTTTCCAATTTCTTTCATCAATGAAAGATCATGAAGTCCGTCTAAATTTATCCAGGTGACAGTTTTTGTTCGTTTAAATTCCGCTCCTTCGGCAATATCTTTTAGCTCATCTTCCTTTAATTCAGCATCATCGTAATCAATGACACGAAGTCTAATATTTTCTACCTTTTCGTTTCCGATGAAAACCAAAGAACCCGGAGACAGGCCTTTGATCTCTTCTCGTTTCTTGAAAAATCTCGCCATAATTTTACCTCCTCATTGATTTAATTCAGCAAAGGACGTCATCGACATTCCGTGATAAATTTAGCTGGCCGTCTGCGACGACGGTAAAAATGGAAAATCCATATCAATAAACCAACAATTGCTACACTACCCATAATATAAATCTCGTATGATTTGACCTTGCCCAATTTTTCCGGAATTCCTTCGGACTCAACACCGGCTCCAAAACACAGGGTATTTGATGATCTGCCTGAGTCTTTTTTCGCCAGCCCTGACTTACGTTACTGTAGTGTCCATAATAGCAAACCATCTGTTCGCCTTTGGCCGGTACATGAGAGCACATAGCTGCTAACCACTCCAGCGCGTCAAATACTCTGGTTTCTTTTCCGCCTTTTGACTTGTATTTCACCTGACCGGATTCCCGCAGGTAGGTCATGCGCTCTTGGGAAAAAGATGCGCGGATGATATAGCGGGCCAGGCTCTAGTGTCATGTCAACTTTCAAGTGTCGGATAAAGGCGTGACAATTTTATTCGAGCATCCTCCGCAGTGAATTGCCAGTTAATCTTCGAATTTTTGTTGTTTCTTAATTCCTGCCATGCCTCTGTCTCCTTCCTGACATCTTCAATTTTATCGATCCTTCGATTTAGGCACTGCCCCGTGAGTACGTTCAATTCTATCTCCGCCATATTTAACCAACTCCCGTGCTTTGGGGTATAAACAAACTCAAACCTGTTCCAAATGCCTTTTGCCTTATTCGGCGGAAATGTTTCATAGAATGATCCGGGGTGTAAGTATTCAGATTGTCCATCACCAATGTTATTATTTCAGCATTTTCATACTGTGTAGCAATCTCTTCCAAGAAATAAGACCAGTCTTTCTTTGTTTTTCTTTCAGTGATCTTTACCATGCGTTTTCCTGATAGGGGTTCACATGCCATGAAAATATTGCATACTCCGCAACGCTTGTATTCATAATCATATTTGGCCGGCCGCCCTTGTGAGGCCGGAATTGGAATTTTTGTCTCCCCGATCAACTGCTTTGGGAATTCGTCCATGCATACCACAGGAAACCTGGGATCGAATGAACGTTTGTAAACATCCAACACCATCTCCATATTCGCCACAAAACTACCGTTTTGTTCTGGCGGAATCACCCATCCTTTACGGAGCCAAGGTTTGATTTCGTTTTTTTTAAAACCCGGCGGATGGTTTCGTGAGAAATGCTATCAACGTAATCAAGCTCGACAACCTTATCAGCCAATAATCTCAGAGACCATCCGGTAAAACCCTCGGGGGGATCACTGCAACTCAATGCAACCAAATGTGCTTCAAAATCTCCGTCTGCCTTTTTAGCGTATATGCGACTTCCTTTTTTGCCATTAAGCGTAATATCAATACCATCCTCAACAAACCGTTTTTTCACACGGTCAATCTTTTTCATGCTTATGTTCAACACTTTGGCAATCTCTTTGTTGGTCGAACGCTTTTTCTGAAATTCACCCTCATCACATGCAAGCAATATCAACGCATTGAGAATCTTCTGTGATCTGTGCTTGCCTTTGGAAGCTAGCTTGCCAAGATCTTCACGCTCACCTTCAGTAAGTGTCACGATATATTTCTTCATCCTCAACCCTCCTGTGTTGATTATGAAGAAACTGTACCACATATTATACGACATTACAAGCTTGACATGACACTAGAGCCCAAGCATAGACGCTTAGGGCATCTGACCCACAAAGATCGGATAAACGTTCAAGAAAATCTTCCCGATCCTTTCCGTTACGAAATATCTGTATTCCATCAATGCTCCGACCCATCACATGATGTAAAGCTCCAGGGGCATCAAGTCTTGGCTGTCTTGGCGTGCAAAAATCCTATCCCACATTTAACTATATTATCAAGTTGTTTTGGAACCAACGTCCCCTTTTACGTCCCCTTTTACGCAAATTCCACGAGCGCCGCGAAGGCGGAGAAGCCGGCGCCGAACGCGAGCAGCATCCCTTTTTGGCCGGGTTGTGGCCGGCCGCTGTCCAGGATCTCCCGCAAAACAAACAGAACCGAGGGTGACGACATGTTGCCGTAGTTCTCGAAGACGTTGTAGGAAAAACGCAGGGCCTCGCCGGCAAGTTCCAGTTCCTTGGCGACTTGGGCCAGCACGACCGTGCCGCCTGGATGGATCGCCCACCAGGCAATGTCATTCCGGGAGAGGCCGTGCCGGGCCAGAAGCCGGTACGCCACCTCTGCCGCGGTGTGTGCGCCGATGACCGGCACCCGCTTGCTCAGGTGGTTGCGCAGTCGGCCTCCTTCCGTCCGGTAACGCAGAGCCTCACGGTACTGGGGAAACAGGCCCGTCGCAAAGTCCACCATGCGCGCCAGACCGCCCGAACGCTTGCCTGGCGCCAAGTCGAACACGGCGGCGGCGGCGCCGTCGCCGAAAATAGAGTTGCTCACGACCAGCTCCGGCTCATGGCTGGGGAAAATCGTGGCCGTGCAGATCTCCACGGCCAGGCTGAGAACCGGGCCTTCCCCGCTACGGGTCAGAATGCCGACAGCGGCTTCGAGATTTGCGATCGCCGCACCGCACCCCATCCCCATCAAGTCCTGAAAGCGAATCGACGGGTTGAGCCCCAAGTCTGCCGCGACATACGAGGAGAGTCCCGGGCAGAGGTAGCCAGTGCAGGTGTTGACGATCAGACCGGTTATCTCAGCGGTTTCCACATCAGCCT
This sequence comes from Desulfobacterales bacterium, assembly GCA_049644625.1. Taxonomy (GTDB): domain Bacteria; phylum Desulfobacterota; class Desulfobacteria; order Desulfobacterales; family UBA11574; genus S5133MH16. The sequence goes on from JBARSG010000645.1 coordinate 3,985, forward strand.
CCGCCAACGCGCGGCGCGCGGCGGCAACGGCTGTCGTGCGACCGAACTTCAGAAAGCGCGCCAGCAGTAGGTCGGGGTCGGTTTCGAGGGCATCCGTCTTGGCATCCATCCCCAGATACCGGCCTTTGATCTTGCCATCCAGGAGAATGCGGCGATAGAGATTCTGTTCGGCCGGTTCCAGGGGGAAATGCTCGGTGAAGAATTCGTAGGCCTCCTCCTGCGTTGCATAGAGCGGGGGGGTGGCGGTTCCCAGACCTTTGAGAATGGCCTTCACAAATCGTCTCCTGGTTTGAACCGGACGATGGCAGCGATCCGAAACCACCGGGCGGACTCCACGGAAACCGTGACGTTGCCAAGTTGTCGCAACAAGGCACTCAATTCACTGATCTGGAAGCCGCGCCGGATCGAGAGCAGGGCGTCATGCCGGACCCCTGCCGGCGTACCCGCCAGCAGCAGTCTTGCCGCCAGATACGCCAGTCGCGAGCGCCGAAGATCGTTTATCAGCACGCTGTTGAGCACGAAACCGCGGAGCCTCTGCAGCAGTGTGAGGATCTGTGCATCGCTGAAATGATGGAAGCACATGGAGGCCACGGCACAATCATACGGTTCGGCGGGTTGGTGGGTGAAGACGTCCTCCTGAAGCAGTTGGACCGCCGGGTTGCCTGCTCGGGTAAGCTGCTCGCGCGCAATGTCAACCGTGTGGCCCGCCATTTCCAGGCAGGTGACGTGCAGAGGGATATCGTGCGCCCGCGCCCACCGGCTCCCAGCCAGTGGGATGTCACAGCTTCCCGAGCCGATGTCGAGGACGCGTAGGGGACCGCCTGCATGGCGCCTCGCACTTTCAGTGGCCAGGAAGCGCCGGACCATCCGGATGCCACCGAAGCGACGATTGACCATCTCCATGAACCGGTAGCTGGCGGCGGCCAGCGCCGGATCGCAGTCCGGCCGGTCCAGGAACTCCGTTGCGGTGGCGCGCGAGTCAAACACCCCAGAGCCCTCCCGTTGCCATCGCATCGTCCATTTCCGCGTACTTTTCCAGCACCGCGGTGCGGTACTCGGGCGAGATCGAGACGGCCTGTGCGGCAATCCGCTCGCAATAGCCGCACGCCTTGCAGTCCGTGGAGACACAGTCACGGTCGCGAAAACCGTCCAGGAAGTTCTCGGGGATCTGCCGCGCATCCACCCGGATCGGACACTCCGGCAACGGCGAGAGCATGCCTTGGAGGCGCGCCAAGTCAAGCAGCGGTTTCAGTCGCAGCGGATTTGCCTGCCACGGCTTCCAGAAATGACGCAGAGTCCAGAGCGATTCCCTGCGGGCCGGTTCCTTGAAGCCGTAAGACAGCAGCAGTTCGGCCAGATTGCCAGAGAACCGCCGCTCGCTGTAAGCTTTGACGCGCCGCAGTAGTTCCGCGGACGGAATTCCCCGTTCCAGAAGCTTGAATGTCGTGTACCCCATCGCTTCATAAGCGGCGAGGTCCTCCGGCCGGATCCAGGCCGCCTTGATGAACTGCGACGGATCCGACAAACGCAACCGCGAACAGCGCAGGAAGCAGTAGTCGATGAAGAGCGTGCTGGTGTCGTCGGATGCATGTGCGAA
>JBARSG010000646.1:0-4591 GCA_049644625.1 Desulfobacterales bacterium
CCTCAAAGTGGAGCCTTCGTCTTGTGGAGGGACACTATGGTTAATCGAACAAATAACATAAGATGAAATTGGTGACTTGCGTTTAAATCATCCCAGGGAGATAGGTTAGCGACCGAAAAGGGGAACCCTTACCCCCTGCTCCCTGGCACACTATAAGGTGCTTTGAGAAAGGGACAGGGCAATGAAAAAAAAGAAAATGCTTACGGGATGGCAGATGACCGAAAAATATGGTATTTCTGCGGCTAAGTTGCTCGAAGCTGTTAATAGTGGCAAGAAAAAAGCTTATAATAAATTGGGTCAACAAATTATTCCTCAAAAACCGCTGCCAGAAGGTTCCCCTCAAGACCCTAGTCGACTTTTTAGGACTATCGAAATAGACGGGGTGAAGGTTGCACGCCCTAAAACCTTTCAAATTATTCCTCAAGAACAGCTGCCATGTTAGCAACGGCGTGAAAGGACCAATAATCCGACGGTTTAAAAATTCAATGCAAAATGAATGATTCCATTAGTTGGAGCCGGCATATTTAAGCCGGCTCCAACGATACCAGAACAAATGGTTTTAGACGTCGATTTGGTCTTTCATACGATAGCTTTTGCCTTCTATGATAACGGTTTCTGCATGATGCAATAGCCGGTCAAGAATGGCTGAAGTCAGTGTGCTGTCGTTATTAAAGATTTCCGGCCAATCCTTATAAGCCCGGTTGGAGGTAATCGCCATGGCGCCTCGTTCATATCTGAGGCTGATTACCTGGAACAAAAGATCAGCGCCCTTTTTGTCGATGGGCAAAAAGCCGAGTTCGTCAATTAGCAAAAAAGTCGGCTGTGTGTATTTTTTGAGTTCCTGTTTCATACGCCCGGCAGCCTGAGCGGCAGACAGCGTGTTGATTACGTCAATGGCTGTCGTAAAAAGCACCGTCTTGCCTTTCAGGCAGGCGCTATACGCCATGGCCGAGGCCAAATGGGTTTTGCCGAGTCCAACGCCACCAAGGAAAATTACATTTGATCTGTTTTCTATAAACTGCAGCCGAAAGAGATTTTGGATCTGGAGGCGATTAATTTTTTTAGGCCAAGTCCAGTCAAAATGATCCAGGGTTTTGATTACAGGCAAGCGCGCCAGGCGTATACGGCGCTGGATAGAGCGGTCGCGGCGCAAGGCCGCCTCTCCGTCGGCAAGCTTTTCAAAATAATCCAGATGAGACCACTGCTTCTGTGAAGCCTGCTTGGCAAGCTCCTGGTGTTGGTCGCGCATATACGGAAGCTTTAGGTATTTAAGGATTTGATCGAGTCGATGCGGGTTATTTTTTTTCTTCACGGCCTTTCCTTTCGTAGATGGATAAATCCGGTTGTTCGATGTCGATGTCGAGCAGATCTTCACTTCGGGTCAGATGCAGCGCACCGGGTTCTGGCAGACTACGGGAGCGTTGCTCGAGCAGATTGGCGATATATTCACAGGAGAATGCCTGGAAGGTAAAAGCATCATCCAGGGCTCGAGCTACCGCTTCAGGGGCGTATATTTCGCTTAAAGCCACAATTTTTTGCACGTGGTGACGAGGGTTCATGCGCCGTTGTTCCAGCATTCGGTAATATTGTTCAGCCTTTGGAGACAGAGTTAAAAAACGCATATAAATTTTCTGATCACGCGCTTTTTTGCGCTGGCGCAACAGTTCTTTGGGATGATCCGGATTTTCAAAGTCCAGATAGCGATCATAGCTGCGGACATGGCGGGCAATCAGTTTGTCGTCACTGTATATGCAGAGTCTGTCCGGATAGGTCTTGAGCGTAAGCCGAGCACCGGCGTACTCGGCCGGGACCGAGTACCGGTTAGCATCAATGGGAATGCGGAACTGACTTGAAGCTCTGACCTGGGAGACCGTGGCGACATCAAACGCATTGGCAGGAAGCGCATTTAGGAAAGATCGTTCTTTCTCAAAAAGTTCAACCGGTTTTTGACGAGTTTCTCCGTGGATGCGCACATTGGCAATAGCGTCAAGCCAGTGCCGGGCCGCGGGATGGATGGCGGCAAAGTCGGGAATGTCGAGACCGGCAAGAAAGTTTTTTTTGACATAACCGACACCATTTTCCACCCGGCCTTTTTCGTTTCCCGCACCGACATTGCAAGCGGCAATAGCAAAGCCATAGTGGTTGGCAAAATCAAAATACTTGGGATTAAATACCGGCGCCTGCCCGACAATGCGTTTGAGCACAGCGGATTTCAGATTATCCACCATGATTTTCTGGGGAACAGAACCGAAAAAGTCAAAGGCATTTTGATGACACGCCAAAAAATGCTCCATGGTCTGAGAGACGGTAAATTCCACATACATCATGCGGCTATAGCATAGAACCATGGCAAAAAAACTGAGTCTGTGACGGGTTGATCCCACATTGACAGATCCGTATGAACCCCAGTCGACCTGGGCGCATTCACCCGGAGCAAAAGAAAGCTTTAAATACGCCTTGGTTTTTGGCGGTCGTATTTTACGCACATAATCTTGGACAATAGTTGAGCCGCCGTCAAAGCCATTGTCCTTAATGCGCAAAAAGATTTGCGCGGCTGAGTAGGGATACTTTTCCAGCATTTGTAGAATCTGATTTTTGAACGGATCAAGTTTACTGGATCTACCTGTTGATTTACGCATGTGATAGCGCTTTTCATTCAGCCACTTGTTAACGGTCTTAAAGGACAGACCCATTATTCCAGCAATCTGATTGCAATTAAGGCCATCTTTTTCATGGTAACTTTTAATTTTCATGTAGGTTTCGTAATCGATCATGCGGTTTCCTCCATGGCTTGTTTGAGGATGCTTCCCAAGCTATGAGGTTGCCCCATGGGAGATTTTTCAGCCGTATCGCTGATGTCCAGGCTAAGGATCTGGTAAATGGGCGCTTGCCAAGCAATCATGCCGTTTTCAATGAGATTGCATCTGGCCATTTGCAACATGCTTTGATCCATGGAAAGACGCTTTATGATCGATTTGTCCCCATAGTAGCTCAAGCCATGGGCATCGCCGACGGTGACTAAAAATAGGTACAATGCCGCCGCACAATGGCTAAATCTTTCGATGTGACGATCACGGACCAGTCGGTGATCGACCCAGCTGAAGTGCTTGGGAACTTTTCTGATACGATTTTTGTCGATGGGATGTTTCGCTATCATACCGTCCTCCTTTAGTTTGGGTTGCAGAATTAAGAATATCCTGCCCCAATTGTTGCAGATGGCGGAGGGTTTTGGCTATGTTATCTTGTAACGCAAAATCGGTAAAATGGGCGATTAACCCTATCAAAACAGCAGGTTGTGTGATCAAGGAATCTTGTAACGCACTGTGCGCAGATTTGACAGTATCATCAATGTTTACAGTTGGTTGGCCGATTAAGAGATCTTGTAACGCATTTTTGGTTTTTTTCCAGTATCCCGGATTGTCTTTCCTCCATTGTTGGACCCGAACAACGTTTTCTGGACCGCGAAAGTGTTCACGGTTCTCCGGTTTCCTTAGCCAACGTTGCTGGCTGTCCTTTTTGCTGGCTTTGCGGCAGTCAGGTTTAGAACAATATTTTTGGCGATTGGCATTGCGTGGATCGGGAGGAAATAATTCTCTGCAATGTTTACATTTTTTCTTTTTTATGAACCCCATGGCTATCGTACCTCCGAGGGGATACAATAAGAAAAAAAACCGAATTATTTAAGTCAAAACGAAGAAAAGTCGGAATGAAGAAAATGGAAGAGAAATTTTATAAATAGAATCTTTGGAAGAAAATCTAAGCAGATAAATTGGTAATTTCAAACCGCCGAAGAATATAAACTTTCATACTGGCGCTGACAGCAGGTAAGGTTGCAATATTTTTCTATGGGCTCAAAATCCCTGTCATTATGCAGGAGCGGTATATGGTTTTCAATGGCAACAGATGCAATCATACAGTCCATAGATTTTCGTATCGTGATACCCTTTCGGCGTAGTATCCTAAAAATCTCAGCAGATCGTAAAAAAATTGTATATGTCGTTGGAAGAAAAATCAGAGATCTGAATAAGTCTCTGGTTTTGCGGAATTCAGTATCTTTTCGGATGCCTTGAAGCACCTCAGTCAAAACAATTCCGCAAATGCAAATATCTTCTCTTTGTTTAATCAGACCCTCCAAGGTGGCCACATGAGATAATGAACGTGCGGCAAAAAAATCGACCCAAACGGTAGTATCAACAAGGACCATCATGTGCCACGCCCCCGACGCCACTCATTAAGATTTCCCTCCCAATGAACTTTACCTTTGAGTTTTAGAATTTTAGTTTGAGATTCGTGCCGCAGCAACTCACGCAAAGCGTAATCAATTAAAGCTCTGCGAGTCTTTTTCCCGGTTGCTTTAAGGCAATCTTCAACAAGTTTTTCATCGAGCACTACATTCGTACGTTTCATTGAGGCACCCCCAATTTTGTCTTTTATACACATTAACATAAAAATTGTGTGTATAGCAATAAAATTATCGACAACATAGTAATTTGCGTTGAAAAAGTTTAGCCTGTTAAGCTATTATAATATTTTAGCATAAACAGAAACGCGCTGGTTTATTTTCAGATAAACTGCCGAAGAATGAGAAAAT
>JBARSG010000647.1:0-5146 GCA_049644625.1 Desulfobacterales bacterium
TTTTACATGGAGACTCGCTATATTTTGCACCGGGCCATGGAGAAATCCGAGAAAACCATAAAAGAGGTCTGTGCTGATTTTGCCAAAACATTTGGTAGAGACAGCGGCGGTTTTATCAAGAGTTACAAGCTCAAAGAAGCTGACGTGGCCATTGTATCCATGGGGTCTGTGGTCGGCACTATTAAGGACCTTATCGACCAGTTAGAGGAGGAGGGGAAAAAGGTCGGACTGTTGCAAATATGTTCCTATCGTCCCTTTCCCAGGCAAGAAATTTATAATGTGTTGAAAGACAAAATGAACATTGTTGTGCTGGAAAAGTGTATTTCACTGGGAAGAGGCGGCATTTTGGCCAGCGATATCCGCTGGTCTTTTCCCCGTGCCGAGAAAAAAGATCGTAACATCAGCAGTTTTATCGCCGGCCTCGGAGGCCGAAACATCACCGTGGACGATTTGCGATATATGGTTGAAAAGGTTGAAAAAGAACCGGTGGAACTGGAATTTTTAGGGTTAAAAAAGGAACTTATAGCAGATAAGGATTTATAATAATGAATGCAAAAACCGAAGAACTCGACAGGGTGGAAAAAAAAGATCTGTTTGGCAGCGGCCATCGAGCCTGTGGCGGATGCGGGCAGGCGTTAGCCGCCCGTCTGGTGCATGATGCTGCCGGTGAAAATACCATTGCCTGTGTTGGAACGGGTTGTCTGGAAGTCTTTAGTTCCCCCTATCCGGATCCTTGCTGGCGCATTCCCTTTTTACACAGTCTTTTTGAGAACCCGGCGGCAGTGGCCTCGGGCGTGGAAGCTGCGTATAAGGCGTTGAAAAAGGGACCCGTGAATATCATCGCCCAGGCCGGCGACGGCAGTACGGCGGACATCGGCTTTCAGTGCATCAGCGGTATGTTTGAACGGGGTCATAACGTGCTTTATGTCTGTTACGACAATGAAGCCTACATGAATACCGGGGTTCAGCGTTCCAGCTTTACCCCCTATGGCGCATGGACATCCACAACGCCCATGGGTAACAAAACCCGCAAGAAAAACCTGCCGTTAATTGCGGCCGATCACGGCATTCCCTATGTGGCGACGGCCACGGTGGATGATTTTAGAGACCTGCAGCGCAAGGTGAAAACAGCACTCTCCATTGAAGGACCCAAATATATTCATATCCTGGTTCCCTGTCCCCTGGGATGGGGACATCCCGGAGAACTCACCGTTAAGATTTGCCGGTTGGCCAAGGATACCGGTTTATTTCCGATATTTGAAATCATCGATGGTAAAGTGACCAATGTCAAAAAGATTCCGGTCAAAGTACCGGTGGAAGAGTATCTGAAACTGCAAGGCAGATTCAGATTTCTGTTTAAAAAGGGAGTACCCACAGAGGAAGTGGCCGAAATTCAGAAAATTGCCAACCAAAACATAGAGAGGTTTAACTTATAATGGAAAAGCTGCCTTTAGGATTAGCACTGGATTTGCGTAAAGTTGTTCCTTACAAGACCGGATCGTGGCGGACGCTCATGCCGGTTAATATCATGCAAACTCCGCCCTGTACCCACAACTGCCCGTCGGGCAATGACATTCGTGGTTTTTTGAGAGTGCTTGCAGAAAAGCAGGACTATGAGGAAGCCTGGCATGTGTTGACCCGCACCAATCCTTTACCGGCAACCTGCGGCCGGGTGTGTCCCCATCCCTGCGAGGCGGGGTGTAATCGCCGGGACTTTGATACGCCTCTGGCGATTAACAGCGCGGAACGCGCCGTGGGAGATTATGGTTTGGAGCATAATCTGAAGCATAAAAAATTCATTTCCACAAGAAAAGAGAAAGTGGCGGTGGTGGGTTCCGGGCCGGCCGGGCTTTCCTGTGCCTTTCACCTGGCCAAAAGAGGGTTTCAGGTGAAAATATTCGAAGCAAATAGTGAGCCCGGTGGGTGGATGCGCTATGGTATTCCGTCCTATCGTCTGCCCAACTACATCTTGAAGCAAGAGATCGAAAAAATACTGGAGTTGGGCATTGAACTGGAATACAATGTCAAGGTTGGGGTCAATATCCCCATGGATCAATTGACCCGCGATTATAATGCCGTGTTTCTGGGTCTGGGTGCCCAGACCGGGACATCTATAAAGATTCCCGGTGAAGATGCCCAAAACGTTTTTACCGGTGTGGAATTTTTAAAACTGATCAACAGCGGTCAAATCGTGGAAGTTGGCAAAGATGTCGTGGTTATCGGCGGTGGGAATACGGCCATGGACTGTGCCCGGGTGGCAAAACGGCTGGGGGCCAATGTAAGTGTGTTTTATCGGCGTACCCGGGTGGAGATGCCTGCCATAACCGATGAGATTGATGAGGCCATGGAAGAGCGCATCATGTTTCGTTATCATACCAATCCGGTGAAAATCATTACCGATGAGGATCGGGTGGTCGGTCTTTTGTGTGGACAGATGGAGCTGAAGGAACCCGATGCCAGTGGTCGGGCCCGACCGGTTCCCATCGAGGGATCAGAATCGGTTTATCCGGCCGACACGGTGATCATGGCAACGGGTCAGGCGGTCGATTATGATGGCATCGAAATTCAAAAGCGAGACGATCAATGGATTTCTACCAACGAAGATCTAATGACCAGTATGGATGGCGTTTTTGCCGGCGGTGATGCGGTTCTTGGCCTGGAAACCGTTACCACTGCCATTGGTCAGGGCATGCGAGCGGCTTCCGCTATTGAAGACTACATTGAAGGGAATGTGGAAAGCCGGCTGTCACAGCCACCGGTGATCTACTCCAAGGATCTGAATACTTACTATTATACACAAGAAAAGCGATTCAGCAAAGAAGCCGTCTCCATCCATACGCGGCTCAAGAATTTCAGAGAGATTTATCCGTCTTTTGATCGCGAAGATATTATCAAGGAAGCCGAGCGCTGCTTCAGTTGCGGTCTTTGTTTCGATTGCGGCAATTGCTATATGTACTGCCCGGACAATGCCGTAAAGATATCGCCGTCAGCCGGTAAATATGAATTTGACCTGGATTTTTGCAAGGGATGCGGTCTATGTGCCAAAGAATGTCCCTGCCATTATATTCAGATGACACTTGAAAAGTGACGCCGTAATCAATTTTAACCTTTAAACGAAAATCTATCTGGTTTTTTATACAGTTACGCATAGTTAAAAAGGAAGGGTCCCAATCAGTTAATAGGCCCTTCCTTTTTTTGTGTAAACTTACCCCTAAATCGAGCGATCTTTTATTCATTCTGCACCGAATCTTGGTGGTAAACACAAAACTGAATCTGTTTTCTTTGGATGTCGGCATGGTAATGAGAAATGCGGGTTAAACTCCTTGACACCTATAACGCATCCCTCTAAATATATGTAAACCATCACCCGTCTGAACCGTTAGAAAAGGAGATTGTCAAATGGTTGCTTTTGCGTATCAGGAAATGTTCCCACTCAAGGAAGATACAACCGAGTATTATAGAATAACTGATGAGCATGTTTCCTTAGAGTCTTTTAACGGCGTCGAAATCCTAAAGATCACGCCTCAAGGCCTTACCCTCTTGGCTGAACAGGCTTTCAAGGACGTATCGCACCTGTTGAGACCATCCCACCTGGCGCTCCTGGCAAAGATTCTGGATGATCCCGAAAGTTCCGACAACGACCGGTACGTTGCCCTTGAAATGCTTAAAAACGCGCTTATCTCCGCACAAGGTGTGTTCCCCATGTGTCAGGACACCGGGACTGCCATTGTAATGGGTAAAAAGGGTCAGCAAGTTTGGACCGGCTTTTGTGATGAAGAAGCCCTTTCAAAAGGTATTTTCAATGCCTATACAACCAACAACCTGCGGTACTCCCAGAACGCCCCCTTAAGCATGTTTGATGAAGTCAATACAGGCTGTAATCTTCCTGCTCAGATCGAGCTTTATGCCACACAAGGAGATAGCTATCAGTTTCTCTTCATCGCAAAAGGCGGCGGATCTGCAAATAAGACTTATCTTTACCAGGAAACCAAAGCCACGTTAACGCCTGAAAAACTTGTATCTTTTATGAAAAGCAAGATGAAAACCCTGGGCACAGCCGCCTGTCCGCCCTATCATCTTGCATTTGTTATTGGCGGAACTTCTGCTGAATTAAACTTGAAAACAGTCAAATTAGCCTCCGCAGGATACCTCGACACGCTTCCCACGACCGGAAACCAATCCGGACATGCATTCAGGGATATAAAACTTGAGGCGGAACTGCTCAAGATATCCCAAAAGACAGGCATCGGCGCCCAGTTCGGCGGAAAATATTTTTGTCTGGACACGCGGATTATCCGTCTTCCAAGGCACGGCGCATCCTGCCCCATTGGCTTGGGTGTGAGTTGCAGCGCAGACCGTAATATAAAGGCAAAAATTACAAAGCAAGGAATTTTTCTAGAACGCCTTGAGACCGATCCGGCCAGATACCTTCCGGAGCCCGGTGCATCGGATACCGGGGCCGTCCCTATCGATTTGAATCGTCCCATGGATGAAATCCGGGCCGAACTGAGCAAATATCCGGTTGCAACCCGGCTGCTATTGAGCGGAAAAATCGTGGTGGGAAGAGACATCGCTCACGCCAAACTTAAAGAGCGTTTTGATAGCAGCCAGGGGCTGCCGCGCTATTTCAAGGACCACATCGTATATTATGCGGGTCCGGCCAAAACCCCTGAAGGATTTCCTTCAGGATCTTTCGGCCCGACAACCGCCGGGCGAATGGATCCATATGTACCCATTTTCCAAGAGCACGGCGCTTCCATGGTCATGTTGGCAAAAGGAAATCGTTCAAAAGAAGTTACTCAGTCATGTAAAAAATTCGGGGGGTTTTACTTGGGTTCCATCGGCGGCCCTGCAGCCCGGCTCGGTAAAGAGTGTATTACAAACATTGAAACGTTAGAGTACCCCGAACTCGGAATGGAAGCTATCTTTTTGATAACCGTCAAGGATTTCCCCGCATTTATTATTGTAGACGACAAGGGGAACGACTTTTTTGAAAATCTTTTATGAGTAAAGTAATTACAGAATGTATTCGCTGCGGCACCTGCTGCAAAAAAGGCGGCCCGTCTTTCCACCTTGAGGATAAGGTGTTGATTGAAAAAGGGATAATTTTATCAAAACATCTTTATACCATCAGAGAGGGTGAACT
>JBARSG010000648.1:0-2014 GCA_049644625.1 Desulfobacterales bacterium
AGCTCACCCTTTTTTTTTGTTTTTTCATCAATTTTTATGCAAAACTCAAATAATAACTGATTTTATATACACTGGTAATATGTCTTTTATCAATAAAAAAAGCCGGCGAATACTATTCAATAGGGCATTTCTTCAAATGCAATACATATAGAGTGATGGGGAAATGACACCTTATTCTTATTAAAGGTTCGAAATCCTTATCCCGAAATCTACATTCTTCAGTTTTTCAGGCTTTAAATAGTGATAAAAGTATGTTAAAATTAATTGCTTAAGTGTTGTCCTGAGATTAAAAGCAAAATTATGAAAAAATCGTAAGGCCATTAACCATGAATTTCTGAACCGTGAACGCTTACGATATGTTGAACCGCCGTAAAGACGTCCTTAAAAAAGGAGCAAAACTGCTTCTGGAAAAAGGGAAGATTGAGGGGGACGACATAAAAGCGTTAATGAATGAATAAGGATCGGGGAGAATCTCGAATGGGAAAAAATATCGGTTTTATCTCCACGCGATTTGCCGGAACCGACGGCGTTACCCTGGAGACCAGTAAATGGGCCCAGGTGCTCAAGCAAATGGGTCACCAATGCTTCTGGTTTGCCGGCCGGCTGGACAAGACCCCGAGCCGAAGTATGCTGGTGCCCGAGGCTTTCTTTCAATACGAACAGAATCAATGGATCAACGAGCAAATCCTGGGGAAAAAAGGACGTTCATCGGCAGTCACCGATACGATCCAAAGCATGAAAACGCTTCTGAAAGCTCGAATAAAAGAATTTATTGAAAAGTTCTCAATTGATTTGCTGGTACCCGAAAACGCGTTGACCATCCCCATGCACGTACCTTTGGGCATTGCCATTACCGAAATTATCGCTGAAACCCAGATCCCCACCATCGCCCACCACCACGATTTCTACTGGGAGCGGACGAGATTTTTTGTCAATGCCGTGGGAGATTACCTTCGCATGGCATTTCCGCCGAATCTGCCCAGCATGGAACATGTGGTCATCAATTCCGCGGCCCAGGAAGAGCTGGCCCTTCGCACCGGCATAGCATCGATCATCATTCCCAATATTCTGGATTTCGACAACCCGCCCGCCGTTGACAGTGAACGAACGTTAACACTCCGGCAGTCCATCGGTCTTAACCCGGATGATATTATGATCCTGCAGCCCACCCGGATCGTCCAGCGCAAGGGAATCGAGCATGCCATTGACCTGGTCAAAGATCTTAACGACCCCCGCTGCAAGCTGGTTATTTCACATGAGGCGGGTGACGAGGGACTTGAATATGCCGAATGGCTCAGGGAAGAGGCCAGGGAACATGGTGTGGATCTTCGTCTGTTTAGTATTTTTATGCGGGACCCATGGAGTGACAATGAAAAGATAAAATCGGAATATACGTTGCTTGATGTGTACCCATGCGCGGACTTCATTACTTATCCCAGCCTGTATGAAGGGTTTGGCAATGCCTTTCTGGAGGCCATCTACTTCAAAAAGCCGATGCTTATTAATCGGTATGCTATTTTTGTGCGCGACATTGAACCCAAGGGATTTGACCTGATCGGCATGGATGGCTTTTTGACCAGAAAAACCGTCGAGAAAGTAAGAGAGGTTCTCACTTCGAACCAGCGAAAGGATCAGATGGTCGACCATAATTACCAGGTGGCCAAGCGGTATTATTCTTATTCAATACTTCGAAGATGGCTAAATACATTGATGACCAATTTTTTCGGCATGGAAGCCCAATCTTAAGCCTAATCTGTTTTTGCATGTACCGCACACCCCTTACCTGGACCACATCTCCGTTTCGGCGTATTTTTCAGGCCCGGAAGGCCCTTCAGGACCAGGTAAAGGTTGTTTATTTGGAAGAATACGGCATGGAACTGGGAAAAGCGATTTGTGCCGGGGTCGATGTATGGCTCAACACGCCCCAGAAACCCAGGGAAGCTTCCGGCATCCGCGGGATGAAAGCAGCCCTCAACGGCGTTCCCAGCCTGAGCATACTGGACGGGTGGTGGAT
>JBARSG010000649.1:0-3130 GCA_049644625.1 Desulfobacterales bacterium
GCCTTTGTGCCTTAGTGGCTGAACAGGCTTATTCCTTTTTTTCAAAAATATGTCCGAATTCACCCTCTAACTCAGCCTCTCCAACCGATGCTTTTTGGGACTGACCGAAAATTCCCCAGAGATAAAACTCGGCATCGTCCGGTTCTATGTAAAAATCTGTGGGTAAAGACTGCCCCGCCATATTCAGAGGTTTAACCAGATGGGGGGTAACGATAATAACCAGTTCTGTCTCATTCTTTTGAAAAGACGTGCTTTTAAACAAAGCACCAAGGATAGGAATATCACCTAATCCCGGATACTTGGAAATATTATCCCTGGTAGATTCCTGGAGAATACCTGCAATGGCAAAGCTCTGGCCGTCCGCCAGCTCCACCATAGTTGTCGCCTTGCGGGTTATTAGCCCGGGTACAAAAGCTCCCGAAATATTGGTTCCAGTATCAGTATCCAGTTCCGTCACCGCCGGTTCCACCTTGATAGCGATCCTTTTTTCGCTTAGAACGGTGGGTAGAAAAGCCAACTCCACGCCATAAGGTCTAAATTCCACGCCGATATTTCCCTCGTCATCAATATCGGGTACTGGAAATTCTCCACCGGCCAGAAAGTTTGCTGTCTGACCGCTCAGGGCAATGAGAGTCGGTTCGGCCAAAATCTTTACCAGCCCGTTCCCTTTAAGAAAATCGATGACGCCGGTATAGGTTACGTTATGTCCGGGTGAATCAAATTTAAAGTACCCGGTGACGTCTTCAGAGGCGCTGTCTAATGCTCCATCTGTAAAAAAACTGCCTAACCCACCTATTATATTGATACCGATATCTCCGGTCCCTCCAACAGCACTGAAATTAATGCCAAGCCTTTTACTCACTCTTCTTGACATTTCCGCTATTTTCACTTCCAGCATAACCTGCTGACCGCCGGCCACTTTAAGCAAGTTGATGATTTTGCCTTTTCCGGTAAATGCTTCAGCCAAAACCATAACCTGGTTCAGATTTTCAGTGCTGGAGATTGTTCCTGCCAAAGTAATCGAGTCTTTTGTCGCAAAAACACGGATATCCCTCTCATCAGGAAGAGCCTCGTGGAGCCTTTGTTTTAAAAGCGAAATATCATAATTGACTTCCACATCATAGACGTAGAGAAGTTCACCATTTTTCCATAGAGTCAGCGTTGTAGCCCCAGCCTTTTTCCCTTTGATATAAATATTCTTTACTCGACTTTTTCTGTTAACTTTGGGGATAAATAAAAAGTCGGCAATCTCCGGAGCAGCTATGGTCACGCGGATATGATCTGATTTCTTGATCGATTCAGGAATTGGCAGAACATCTGATTTACCCACTGCCAGTTCAATTAATTTAAACTGGGGCTTTTGGAACTCCGGTTGAACATTATCCCCTGCCCAGGTGCCGGTTGAAAAGATTAATAAAATACTTGCAAGACCAAATAATACGGTTCCACTTATCCAGAATCTTCTTGGCATGAACATGGGTCCAATCCTCCCTGGTCGTTAAAAGTTCTGTACGCTTCTGTTAAGTCCTTTGATTACTTCCAATGTGAACCCCTTCCCGGCGGAGACCCCTCTTCGCACTCTGGTGTGTCTCCCCCCTTCTTTTATGGCCAGTTTTGATTTGGCCCTCTTGGTGGGTTCAACTGGACGATAAGAGGCAAGTATTTCCGGATGAGTCGCCCCTGTTGTTAACACTGTTTCTTTGTCCAGAACACTTCTGAGAGCAAAATGAATTTTTCCCTGCGAAGCGGCAAGGACCAGCTTTTCCCCCTGTTCAGGGGTGACTTCCAGGGTGTAGTTGTCCACCGGAGAGGGCTTGCCTTCGGCATTTCTGCTAAGCTCTGCGCCGGTTGCGAGCACAAGCACATTCTCAAAAACGGTTTTGTTCACCTGCGCATCGGGTTTTTTGGGATCGGCCGTTGTCAGCAGAATATCCACCCGGTCACCCGGATTGATGAGGCCTGATAACCCTAACACTTTATTGCCTGCCACGGATACCGCGCGTTTCCCCGGTTTTAAGATCGCTGCCATGCCCCCCCTTTTCACATCTTTAGGCGCTAACCTGGATTCCAGGATGAGTTCTGTCCGCTTGATCGGCGTGACAACAATCCTCCCTGCAGCCTTTTCCGGAGCTAAAAAATACCCCTGTGGGAGACTCTCTTCAAGAAAATAAACCGTCTTCATCATCTCGGATTTCAGTTTCGTTCCCGCAGGGATTTCGACTTCCGCAACAGCAACCTGCACGGTCTTAACCTTTTCTGCTACTTTTTCGGGAGCCGTCTGTTTTTTCATCCACTTGTAAAGTAAAAAACTGGCTACAACAGCAACTATCAAAGCCAATGCAATAGGAACTAATGCTCTCCATCTTTCCATAGCCGGTCTCCTTTTTGTCCTTTAAATTAATAATAGCTTACTGCAGAATATACGAAACAAAAATAGAATTAGTCAAACAAAATATCTTTTATCTTTTATAATTTTAGGCATTTTAGTTCATTTTAGGCACTTTAGGTCAAATGGGATTACACCCATAAGCTTCCAATATTAAGTAAGAAAATGTACCAATGGCTATGGCAACTCCATAACACAATTTAGGTTTTTCTTCGGGTTTATCCGAAGGAATTGGAATAAATTGTTTTGTAAAGACAAATGACTTGATCGTTATATAACTTCTTTTTACTAAATCTTTTAAATATTCAATGTTAAAAATTAAGACGATCAGTGCGTAAACACCACCCACAATAGCAGAAAAAAAAGCTGTGAGCAATATGCCTTTTGACCCGATGATTGCTCCCACCGCCCCCATCAGTTTGACATCCCCGGCACCCATTCCACCCATCAGGTACAGGATAAAAAATATTGTAATCCCGAGAGCAAGGCCTCCCAAACTGAAAAGCAAGCCATCCCATCCATTTGTCACACCATAATAAACGAGCCCAAAAACCATGGTCGGGAAGGTGATCAGATTAGGAATTTTCTTGACTCGAATGTCAATTACTGCTGCCACAATTAGGATACTGATCAAAAGTATAAATAAAAATGGATCTATTATGAAGTACATATTTTCCAGTGTCAGGAAACCAGCATCAAGTATCACGTGCTAACTAACGAAGATCATTTAGCGTGACAAAAACT
>JBARSG010000650.1:0-2784 GCA_049644625.1 Desulfobacterales bacterium
ACACGGAAAGGAGGTAAACGGAAAAAAATAAAAACGGAAATTATTAGGTTAGAATTATTAGGTGATTATTAGGTTAACGGTTTTATTTCAAATCATTAAGGAGGAAAATTAAGATGAAAAAAATTACTGTATTCCTCGCATGCCTCGCAGCATTCGCTATGGTCTTCGGATTTACGGTTACCGCAGCCATGGCCGACGCTGACCTGTACGGCAGCATCCGCTTCAGGACGTACTGGGTTGACAAAGATAAGGCTTTTACGGGTTATCACTCTTCGGATACAGGCTTCGATGACGAGGATCTGGACTGGCAGATCGGTTACCTGTCCCGCTGGGGGGTTAACTATCAAAGCGGGAACATTAAAGGCAAACTGGAAATGGATACCCGGGATGCGGATGGAAAAGAAGGCAGCGCCGAGCTCGGCGATGTGAGAGTTCGTCATCTTTATGGTGAATGGGATTTTGGCATGGGCAAGCTACTGATCGGCCAGACCTTTAGTCCCTGCACCGTGTATGCCAGTAGTATAGGTTACTACTCCGGCGGTTTGCAGCCCTTCCACGGTACCGGATTAAGTTATTTCCGGACATCCCAGATTCGCCTGACCTTTGACAATTTCATGATCGCATTTTTGACACCGGATATTGATACAAATTACGGTGAAGCTGATACCGATAAAACCATTCCCAGGATTGAGGCACGGTACAGCTTGAAGCTGGATCCGCTCACACTCGATTTTATGGGCGGATATCAGACCTATGATGTGGTAAACAGCTTTGATGATGATGAGAGCATTGATTCTTATTTCGTGGGGTTGTATGCCCAGGCTAATTTCGGCGCGGCCTATGTGAAAGCTCTTGTAAACTATCGGCAAAACGGCGGCAATTACGGTCTTTGGAGCGGGGCATTTGGGGACTATGTCAACGAAGATGCCGTTTATACCGCTACCGGTAATCAGCAAGATGTCGATGACTCCGATGCTATTGGCTATGGTGCCGTTGTCGGATATAAGTTTTCCGACAAGTTCAGCGTTGAAGCCAGCTATGCGGGGTCCAGTGCTGAGACTGACACGGATTATTATGGCGGAGATCCGGAAGACGATGTCCAGGCTTATGCCTTGGCGCTCAAATACAGCCCGGCACCGGGGGTTATTATCCAGCCGGAGTTTATTTATGAAGACCAACAAGAAAGCGATTTTCAAGAATTTAACAAAGACGGTACGTTAACAGGTAACGGTGATGATCAAGGGGATGCCTTTATTTTTGGTGTGTTCTGGATGATCAACTTCAAATAATCCTGTGACAACCGGATAACCTTTAACACACAAAAACCCAGAGCAGAAATGCTCTGGGTTTTTTTTATTTATAAAAACTAATGAACTCGTAAAAAGTCAAAACACGACGTTTTATTAACGCTTTAATTTTTAGATATTAGGTTTTAAGTGTCTAATAAAGCTATAAAATATATCTGCATAAAACTTAAATCTTAAAACCTAAAACCGATGACAAATGACAAGCAACCGGTGGACTACTGCAATTCATAAGCAATCACCTTGCTTTTGGGCTTTGTCCCCAAGACATACCCGGTTATGATAACCAGAGGAGCGACCACTTCCTCATTCCCGTCATTGTCGAAATCTCCGATGGCAAAATCACTGAAATAGCCTTTGAGCTTGCGGGTTTTCCAGAGCACACCAAGCCCCACGCCGTTCCAGGAACGGATTTGGATTTCACCGTGGGTAAATTTTCGGTATGAAAGCAGCTCGCTGAACCGGTGATTCTTAACCGTGATCACTTCATTTTTTCCATCCCCGGTAATATCCCGGATCTTGATACGAGCCGGATAGTACTCTTTTTCTTCATATTCGGATGTACTGTGGGGAACAATATAATATTCCGCGCCTCCTCCGGAATGCTCACCGTCTTTCCATCTCTCTTGGCCTGCCATGCTGAATATCCGCAGGTAATCGAGATTATCAAATGCCACGGCCACATCGGCATCTTCGTTCATGGCGTTTCCATAGGCAACGCCCAATACATGGGTCCGCCGGCCGTGCATAATTTTATTGGTAGGTTCGTATTCGTTATTTTCCCAGACCATTTCATAAATCTGGCCGGAAAAAGGCGTATCCCCTTCCTGCTTCTGCCCGAGCAGGATCTGGCCCCGCAACGGGTGATCCACCACCCTATAGTACCAACGACTGTTGGTGACAATTTCAGTATAAGTCTGCCCGTCGAATTCCAGTACGAAGGAATTAACCATGTTTCTGTGGGGATTCAAACTGGTTACAAAAATTTCCGGGGTCCCGTTGGCGTTGATATCGGCCACATCGACACCGATTAAATTATCAAGATTGCGCTCTGCAAGGATCTTTATCTTAAGGAAATGATTGTTATCAAACCGGTACGCCTCCACAGAATGCTCTGTTGTAATAACGGTTTCCTGTTTCCCGTCTCCGTCGATATCGCCGATGGAAATACCGTTGATCCGGTGCCGGATACTCCTGCTTGACCAGAATCCGGCTGATTGGCTGCGAGCCTCTTGGGAAGCCAGAAATCCCAACCCCGGGGCGGGTTGTTGAGTCTCCTGCGTGTCAACGCCTTGAAACCCGCCGGCTATCAATTTTTCCGGGTGCATCCGAACATCAGTTTGATCTTCCGGGGGTTGAGTTTGTGGAGTTTGGGACGTGGGCGTGACAACAACTTTCTGTGACGGCATGGCCCGGCCAAACACTTTTTCGTTGATATCCGTGGCAAAAAGGTTGATTTTGGGGATTACCTGGTCCATTC
>JBARSG010000651.1:0-2771 GCA_049644625.1 Desulfobacterales bacterium
CTGGCGGAAATTCATAGATATCATCGGTTATTCCTATCAGGCTTTTAAGTTCGGAAGCAAAATAATATGTTCCGTTCTTTCGTCCATAAAATAGAGTCTTGATTCCGAGAAGATCCCTGCCCGCAAAAAGACAGTCGCCATCTGAAATTACAAAGGCAAAGATAGTATCGTCCAGAAATTCGAACATTTGGCTGCCATGTTGTTTGTAAAGATTCAGGATCAGTCGTTCTTCTCTAAAAGGACCGTCTGAAACACCATTGGGCTCTGCCCGTTGGGCCCAGTTTCCCATCTGGCCATCGTAACAGATTCTAAGGTCCGGCAACTTTGGGTTAAAGGCCGGAACTTGATTTTCATCCGGCTCCAAAAATTTATCATTTTTCAAACAGATATCAGACTTAAGATAGTTTTGTGCCATCAGAACTCGTTTGTATTCAAATTTTCCGGATAGATACGGACCTCGATGACCAATCCGTTGAAACATATCTTCCAGTTCAGAACGCCCTTGTTTTTTGAATACTACAGCGAAACCAGCCATATTAATCTTAATCTCCCATACGTAACATCACTTTTGGATTTCGAAAATTCCCACCAGTCCGTGTCCTACTCCTGTGCCGGGCTGAAGATCCGTCTCAAGCTTGCGAAGAGAGAAGCCAAGGTGCGGCTCTATGACATTGGCCCGAACATCGCCCCAGGGCACCCATCCAACCCCTTCAATGACCCTGCGCATGGCTTCCATGGCTTCTTTAAGAGAGTCCGGATAATAGGGCATAATTTTCGGAACATCATTTAATTTTTCATCTTCTGTATCATAATTGCTGAGCAGTGAAATAGTATGGTTTACCAAGGTGTTACAGCACATGAAAAACATTTCAAAAAAATTGTTCAGATGATCAAACCCCGGCCGGGGCACATAGTCGACCAAAAGGCTTTCAAGATCTGTACGAACATATCCCTCAAAGAGTGAATTCACCGGAAACCGCAACTTTGGGCAATTGGCGTTGTAGTCCCTGGTATCCATGTGGCGACCGATGAATATGGAACGATCAAAAAACTTGATCGGCTCGATCGTAACCCCTGATTCCTTCGACGCCTGGTCAATAATTTTCATAATTTCATCTTTTGTTATCAGTCGTAACGGAAAGGATGAAATCTCCATTTGATCCCGTTCTTCCTCAGGATAAATATAGGAAATTCGATAATCCATGAAATATTCTTCGTCAGCAGGATGATGCCACAGATCCTGCCATTCACAGGTATAACGACCCAGCCAGTCCCCCATAAAAATCGCACGCTTGGGTGCATGCCTGGCAATATCGGCGATAATTTTCACAGACTGATGATCATGAAAGTGTGAGAAGGTGCCGTAGGAGGTAAAATACACATCAAAAGGAGGACTTTCGGTTATCTCGGGCGTCAGGCCGTTTGAAAGGTCTGCTTGAATAAACCGTGTTTTGGGAAACTGGCCGATATATTCTTCGGCCTGTTGAAGAAGATCGGGGTTAATGTCGACCCCAACATATTCTTGAAGCATGTCCTGCGTAATTGCAGCGGTAATGAATTCGAAAAGACCGGGATCTTTGGTTGTTACATTCATTAACAGGTCGTATCCGTCGGCGCTGCCGCAGCCCAGGTCAAGAATACGTATTCTTTCGAGGTTTCTTTTTTTCTGTTCCACCAAATTGTTCAGTGCAGGGCGCAGAAAAATAGCGGTGTTCTGATCTTCCCAAAACCTTCGAACATTGTCATATTTTCCGGTCAGTCCGCTTGCTTTTTCATATTTTCCCGTGCGGTGTGCCTGTGTATACGCCTTTTTTTCTCCCTTTTCTCCCATGATTTCTCCTATACCGGATTTGCCGGCCAAAACAATATATCATGGCGAACTTTCTATTTTTTTCATAATCTCAAGGGCCTGAAACGCATCTTTACAATAAGCATCTGCTCCGATTTGCGCCGCAAATTCCTTGGAGGTCGGGGCGCCGCCAATAAAAACCTTAACCTTATTTCGAAGTCCTTGTTTTTCCAGTTCCCTGATCACGTTTTCCATATTCCGCATGGTTGTGGTTAAAAGCGCCGAAAGCCCTAAAAACGGAGCCTCATTCTCTTTAACCGCATCCACGATGCGATCCGTGCTCACATCAGATTTTAAATCGATAATGTCGTAGCCCGCACCTTTTAACATGATGGCAACAATGTTTTTCCCGATGTCGTGAAGGTCGCCCTTCACAGTGGCAATTACAAATTTGCCCTTGCTCTCCACACCCGCCTTAATAAGATGAGGCGCCAGCAAATCCATGGCCACACCCACACATTCAGCAGAAGCCAGCATGTCCGGGATCAGATACTCATTTTGCTCAAATTTCTCCCCCACTATTTCCATGGATTCTGTTAATGATTCTATCAATATCTTCTTTGGATCTATATTTTGATTCAATGCCTCATTCACCAGCTCAGTGACTCCCGGCTGACCTTCCAGTCCCGGATCAAAGCCTTCATCTTCAGCTTCCACTCTTCCCTGAATGACATTAAATGCGATTTTCTCTATAAGTTCACTTGGATTCATCAATTGTTCCCCCCAATTATAATAAGTAAATTAGATATTCGACATAACTCTTCCCAATGGAAATTTCACCGAAGCCTTTTCACAAGTGCCTAAAGTTGAGGTAGCGATAGCGCGCTGTCATTAAAATAAAATTGCCCGAGAAATTCCTTAACTTTAGTTCACTTTAGCTCACTTTAGCTCACTTGTAACTTTTTCTGTTTTAATATCAAGG
>JBARSG010000652.1:0-7329 GCA_049644625.1 Desulfobacterales bacterium
GAATATAAAAAGCATATTTTAGAAATCGGATGAATGCGGGTGGGTTTGGTTGGTATTGGACGACGATATACTTACAGTGATCACAACTGCAAATGCAGACACACCCCTCTCCCAGGGGCTAAAACCCATCTTTACCGTTGACGTCTGGGAGCATGCTTACTATTTGGACTACCAAAACCGGCGTACCGATTTCGTGAAGACTGTGCTTGATAATCTTGCCGACTGGGATTCAGTTGCTTCCCGTATGGAAAAATGAAACCAAAATCCCATCAGCAATATATCTTATTGAAGTAATTGAATCACGGCTTTCATAAAGGCCGGAAGATCATCCGGCATCCTACTGGTTATCAGGTTTCCGTCTACAACCACTTCCTGATCAACCCATTTTGCCCCGGCATTTATTAAATCGTCTTTTATTGCAAAAAAAGAGGTTACTTCCCTTCCGGAGAGTATTCCTGCAGAAACCAGCATCCATCCGGCATGACAAATGGCAGCGACCGGCTTGTCGGCATTAAAAAAATCTTTTACCAAGTTCACCATGGAAGGGTATCGGCGCATCATGTCCGGCGCATATCCACCCGGAATGATAATTCCGTCAAAGTTTTCCGCGGATACCTGGTCGGCACTGGCATGGGCTCTGGCTTGTGTACCCGGTTTACCGGTATAAACTTCAGCACTCCCGGATCCGACTACGGTAACTTCCGCGCCTTCCTCCTTTAATCTGTAATAAGGATACCAGAATTCAAAGACATTGAACATTTCTTCTATTAAAATAATCACTTTTTTTCCTTTAAGTAGCATGTTATCCTCCATTTTCTTATTTGGATATGAATGACCACTTCTTAAGCTTTTTCAACTTGTATCTCATTTTATTTTCTACTTCAATAAATTTATAAATCTCCTATGGAATAATTATAAGAATTGTCTGTTTTGTCATAAGAACACAAAAGTTTTGAATTATGTTCAATACAATGCTACAATGTGGTATATTAAAATCGATGAAACGAGAAATTGTCTTGTGGAATAGGCTTTTACTATGAGATTATAAAACCTGTTTGTATAGAAAAAACGAGAAATTTTGATTTTTTTTATTCTAATTAGATATTTGTTTCATTTTTAAATGGTTATGTTTTGGCACATGTTTTGCAGCTAATATTAAACCAAATTCATAAAAACTATAGGAGGCACGACATGAAGCAGTTTCTGCTTAAATTTTTAGCGGTAACATTGGCAGTCACCATAATAATTTGCATTACGCCTACCGGATCACCTGCCGACTCTTCCATCTGGACGCCACAACCGCTGGGCATACTTATTGAAGAAGGTTTGGCCAACAACCAAGACATCAAGAGTATGGAATTTCAGGTGAAAGGCCTCAGGGAAGAGGTCTCATTTGCGGGTTCATTGAATGATCCTCGCATCGGCATCGGGTTGCTGAATCTTCCGACCGATACATTCAGTTTTAGCCAGGAGCCCATGACCCAGAAGCAGCTTTTTATCGCCCAGAAAATACCGTGGTTCGGCAAATTGAGCCTCCGATCCCAACAGGCGGCAATGAAAGCGATCCGTCAGGAGGCGATTTTAAAGGCGAAGCGGCTGGAACTCGCCCGACAAATCGCGACGGCATACTACGAATTGGGTTTTGTTGCCGGCAGTCAAAAAATCAATGAGAGACTCATTGGAATGTTGGACCAGCTGGTCAGGGTATCGGAGACGAGATATGCAACAGGTCAGGGTCTCCAACAAGATGTTTTGCAGGCCCAAGTAGAAATGAGCAAACTTTTGGATGAACAGATTACTTTGGGGAAAAAGCACCGCACCCTCGAAGATCGGATCAACGCCTTGCTCAATCGGGGAAATTTCATCCCTGTCGTACCGCCTGAAAACTTGGCATATCCTGATTTGGAACTGGAAAAAAAGGAATTACAAACCCGTTCTTTGATGATGAATCCCTGGCTGAAAGTCAAACAGGCTGAAGTCGATCAGGCCAATGTGGAGATTGAGCTGGCCCAAAAGGACTATTGGCCGGATATGGATTTCACAGTGGCTTACGGCCAGCGTGAAGAAGACTTAAACGGCCGGGATTTGCCGGACTTTTTTTCAGCCTCTGTTGTCGTTAATATTCCCCTCTGGCAGAAAACCAGGCAAGATAAAAAACTCGAAGCAAACAAATCACTTCATCAGGCGGCTTTAAGGTCTTATCAAAATCTGGTAAACAGTCTTCCTCACAAAATAGACGCCCTGGTGACCGATATCCGAAACATCCGGAAAAACTACCGTCTGATTACGGATGCTCTGATCGTTCAGGCAGATCAGTGGGCACGATCTTCCCTAACCGCATACGAGGTTGGCAAGGTGAATTTTAACACCACGATCAATGCTCAAATTCATTTGCTTCGCTTCGAGCTCCAGGCGGAAAACTATCTGTTCAGCCTCTATGAAAAGCGTGCAGAACTTGAAGAGGTTCTGGGTGCACCGCTTTTATCGCAAGAGCCTGGCGATCATGTATTTCATCGGCAAGAGGAGAAAACATCATGAATGGATTTATCAAAAAATCAACCCTTATCGCAGGCTTTGGCTTGATCGGTGTGTTGACCGTATGGATCACCCGGACGGGTTTCGACATAAATCCCACCGGGAAACCGAACCTTTCGGTTACAGAAGCCTTGGCTTCGGAAAATGGACTGAAAGCGGGAATGATTGATCCGAAAACCGGTAAAAAGATCAAATACTGGGCGGCCCCTATGGATCCGACGTATATTCGAAACCAACCGGGGAAATCTCCCATGGGAATGGATTTGGTGCCGGTTTATGCGGAAGAAGGTGAAGAAAAAGAACCGGCTTCGACCATCCGTATCGATCCGGTGACGGTTCAAAATATGGGCGTTCGTCTGGGACAGGTAAAACGCAAACCTCTGGTCAAAAACATTCGAACATTCGGCGACATCACCTACGATGAGACCCGGATTTATACGGTTAACACCAAGTTCAACGGCTGGATAGAAAAACTGTATGTGAATTTTGTCGGTGAAACGGTGAAAAAAGGCCAACCGCTTTTTGATATTTACAGCCCCGAACTGGTAACTGCCCAGGAGGAATATCTTCTGGCCATTCAGCATAACGCAAGTCTGAAAGAAAGTCCTTATGACAGCGTCCGTGAAGGGGCCCGGCGCTTGTTAAAGGCCTCCCGTACCCGGCTGATGTACTGGGATCTGAGCGAAAGGCAGATAAAGCGCATCGAAAATACCGGTAACGTCCAAAAGACGTTAACCCTATATTCTCCGGCCCGCGGCGTGGTCATCAAGAAGAACGCGTTTCAGGGTCACTATGTAATAGCGGGCGAACACCAGTATGAAATCGCGGATCTTTCAAAGGTGTGGGTGGATGTGGACATTTATGAGTACGAGCTTCCCTGGGTTCGAAAGGGGATGCCTGCAAAGATGGAACTTTCCTATATCCCGGGCAAAATTTATACCGGTAAGGTCTTGTTCGTTTATCCGTTTCTTGCGGCCAAAACCCGTACGGCTACACTCAGATTAGAGTTTCCCAATCCCGACTTTCAGCTGAAACCGAATATGTACGCCAATGTAAGTCTGGAGTCTGCCATTGCTGTAGATGCGCTGGTTATTCCCCAGGAAGCGGTCATCGACAGCGGTGTCCGGAAGGTTGTTTTCGTGGCTCTGGGCAAGGGTAAGTTTCAGCCTCGTGAAGTCAAGCTTGGTTTGGAAGGCAATGATGATGAATTCCAGGTATTGGAAGGCCTCCAGGAAAATGAACAGATTGTGATTTCAGCCCAATTCATGCTCGATTCCGAAAGCCGTCTGCGAGAAGCCATTCAAAAGATGTTGGATGTCCGAAAACAAAATACAACGTCGAGTTCTGCCGGGTCGATGAAAATGCAAACAGACGATCTCGATGTGTCCGATATGAAGATGGACGAGACGACCGGAACTTCGAGCACCCAAACAGACGATCTCGATATGTCCGATATGAAGATGGATGAGACGACCGGAACTTCGAAAGCGAATTAATGCGCGTGCACATGTGAATACGGATCGGTTCAAAATGATTTTTACGGATTGGAAAATCTTCAAGAGGCATCTGAAATGATAGAAAAAATAATAGAGTTGTCCATAAAAAACAAGTTTCTGGTCATCCTGATGACCGTGTTTGTGATTGCGGCCGGCACCCATGCGATGTTGAAAACACCTCTGGATGCCATACCGGATCTTTCTGATGCACAGGTGATCATTTTTACCGAGTATCAGGGACAGGCACCCCAGGTCGTGGAAGACCAGGTCACCTATCCGCTCACAACGGCCATGCTTTCAGTCCCGTTTGCCAAGGTAGTCCGCGGCTATTCATTTTTCGGTATTTCGTTTGTTTATATCATTTTTGAAGATGGTACCGACCTGTATTGGGCCCGCAGCCGTGTTATGGAGTATCTGAACTATGTATCCGGACGCCTTCCGAGAGGCGTAACGCCGTCTTTGGGACCGGATGCCACCGGTGTGGGATGGGTCTACGAATATACGCTGGAGAGTGATCGACACGATCTTGCCCAGCTACGTTCCATTCAGGATTGGTTTTTACGTTATGAACTTGCCGGTGTTCCCGGAGTGGCCGAGGTCGCATCCATCGGCGGATATGTAAAGCAGTACCAGATAATCGTTGATCCCAACAAGCTGATCGCATACAATATTCCCCTCCAAAAGGTCAAAATGGCCGTTCAGCGCAGCAATAACGATGTGGGCGGTAAACTGGTGGAGATGGGAGAAACCGAGTTTATGGTCCGGGGACTGGGCTATATCAAGAGCGTTGATGACCTCAACGACATTCCCCTCGACGTCGACCAGCGGGGGACGCCGATTTTGTTGCGCAATGTTGCCATAATTAAAATCGGGCCGGAACTCAGGCGAGGCATTGCGGATGATAGCGGTACCGGCGAAACCGTCGGTGGTATTGTGGTGATGCGGTATGGGGAAAATGCCTTAGAGGTGATCAAAAATGTCAAAAAACGGCTGGATCAGCTCAAATCGGGTCTGCCCGAGGGAATTCGTCTGAAAAGCGTATATGACCGTTCGAATCTTATTCTGCGCGCCGTGGACAATCTGAAACGGACCCTCATCGAAGAGAGTATCATTGTGGCACTGGTCTGTATCGTTTTTCTGCTCCATTTTCGCAGTGCACTTGTTGGAATTTTTATATTACCTGTCGCGGTGCTGATCAGTTTTATCATCATGGAACGGCAGGGAATCAACGCCAACATTATGAGTCTGGGGGGAATTGCCATTGCTGTCGGTGCCATGGTGGACGCGGCTGTCGTTATGATTGAAAACGCCCACAAGCATATCGAACACGACGGCGGAAAAAAACCCCACTGGGATCTGATAGCAGATGCCGCCAAAGAGGTGGGACCGTCCCTGTTCTTTTCGCTGTTGATCATCGCCATCAGCTTTTTACCGGTTTTCATGCTGGAGGCGCAGGAAGGGAGACTTTTTCGTCCTCTGGCGTTTACCAAGACCTATGCTATGGTCGGTTCTTCGCTGCTGTCCGTCACCATCGTTCCGGTTCTGATGGGTTATATGATTCGTGGTAAGATAAGACCCGAGGGGAAAAATCCGGTAAACCGCTTTCTGATTTGGATCTATCACCCCATTATCAAGCTGGTGCTGAAAGCCAAAATTCTGGTGGTTCTGCTGGCCGTGGTGGTCTTGGTCGTGACGTATATTCCCTGGAAGCACATCGGCTCAGAGTTTATGCCGCCGTTAAATGAAGGTGATCTGCTCTATATGCCCACGACCCTGCCGGGCATTTCAATAACCAAAGCCAAAGAACTTCTGCAGCAGACCGACCGTATTATTGCCACTTTTCCCGAAGTTCAGCAAGTATTCGGCAAAATCGGCCGGGCAGAGACGGCCACCGATCCGGCGCCGCTTTCCATGATCGAGACGACCATTATGCTTAAGCCCGAATCCGAGTGGCGTGAGGGGATGACCATTGAAAAGCTGATCGATGAGCTCGATAAAGCCATCCAATTTCCGGGGTTGACCAATGCCTGGACCATGCCGATCAAAACACGAATCGATATGCTTTCCACGGGAATTAAGACACCGGTCGGGATCAAGCTCATGGGAGAAGATCTCCAGGTGCTCAGCGATCTGGGGGAAGAAATCGAAGCGGTGATGCGGCAGGTGCCCGGTACCCTCAGCGTTTACTCTGAAAGGGTCACCGGTGGCAATTATCTGGATTTTCATATCAAACGCACGGAGGCTGCACGTTTCGGCCTGACCGTAGGCGATGTCCAGGACATCATTATGACCGCCATCGGCGGGATGAACATTACCCAGACGGTGGAAGGCTTGGAACGCTATCCGGTAAATCTTCGTTATGGATCCGAACTCCGGGATACGCCGGAAAAATTAAGACGAATACTGGTTCCAACGCCCATGGGCGCTCAGGTTCCCATTACCCAGGTCGCCGATATACGAATCGTCAAGGGTCCGCCGGTGATTAAAAGTGAAAACGCACGAAAGAATGCCTGGATCTATGTGGACATTACAAACATCGATGTGGGAACTTACGTCAAAAAAGCACAGGAGGTTGTCCGTGAGAAAATAAAACTACCGCCGGGTTACAGCATGATCTGGAGCGGCCAGTACGAGTACATGGTCCGAGCCCAGAAACGGCTGATGGTCGTGGTGCCGATGACCCTGATCATTATTTTCCTGCTGCTCTACTTCAACTTCAAGAACGTTGCCGAGAGCCTTATCATCATGCTGAGTGTGCCCTTTTCGCTAACCGGAGGGCTGTGGCTGTTGTATATTTTGGGTTACAACATGAGTGTTGCGGTGGGGGTAGGCTTTATCGCCCTGGCCGGCGTTGCAGCGGAAACCGGGGTCGTGATGTTAATATACCTTGATATTTCCTATCGCAAATATAAATCCAGATACGGTGATGCGTTCACCAAGCAGCATCTCCAGGAAGCCATCGAAGAGGGAGCAGCGCTGCGGGTAAGACCGAAAATGATGACGGTGGTAGCCATTATGGCCGGACTGATGCCTATTATGTGGAGCCACGGCACCGGATCCCAAGTCATGAAGCGCATCGCCGCTCCCATGGTCGGAGGCATGGTCAGCGCAACTATTTTGACCCTCATTGTGGTGCCGGCCATCTATGGACTGTGGAAAGGATGGAATTTGAGCAAAAAAGCATCAAATTAAAAATAACAAACCAATTTAGATAACTTGTGTCCATCCAGAAATGGTAGATTTTGGTTTCCGGCAAGGCCCGAGCGAGTTTTCAACCGCAGGCATAGCGCGCTATTTC
>JBARSG010000653.1:0-5169 GCA_049644625.1 Desulfobacterales bacterium
AGCTCCATACGGAAGGTTCCATTAGCAAGCTGTTTGCCACCGAGGCTGCCAACAAGGCCGCCGACGATGCCATCCAGGCACTGGGCGGTTATGGGTATATGACCGAGTTTGAAGTGGAGAAGATCAAGCGGGATGTGAAGGTCACCTGCATCTATGAAGGGACCAGCGAAATTCAGCAGAGTATTATCAGCACATTCCGCTGGAAAGAAACCCGCAAAACCAAGGGCGGATTTTATAACGCCATCTGCCGGGAAATGGAAAACATGGATAGCGCTGTAAACGATGCCGGATGTCGGTTTTACGGGCTCGCGGCCGAAGTCTTGAATAATACCATTATGTTGGTTCATGACAACCGGCTGACCCGCAAGCAGCATGTCATGTTTTCCCTGGCCGATATGATGACCCATGTGGAGATCGGGGCCAGCTTGGCGCGTAAGGCCGTGGCCCTTTCAAAAGCCGGTGACCCGGAATCCGAAAAGGTCAAAGCCATGTCCAGGATTTTTGCCGATGAGGTTGCGCAACTTGTTTCCCGGAACGCGCTGAATATCCTGATGGGTTCCGGTGTATTTGATCAAAAGGCGGCCCGTGATTTTATGGAAACAAATTCTTATAACCAACTGGTTTGCAGCAGCCTGAATGTCATAAATGACATGGATCTGGTTGCAGACATACTGTTTGCGAGGTAATCATGACGGAACAAAAACAACGCATTGTTGTCGTTACGGGTGGTTCGAGAGGTATTGGCAGGGCTATTTGCATCTCATTGGCAGAACCGGACACCCACATCTATTTTAATTATTTTTCTCCAAGTGATCCGGATGCCGAAGCTGCCGCTGCTGCTGAAACTGAGAAACTTGTCGCCGATGCCGGGGGATCGGCAGTCAGCAGTAGTGTTAACATTGCCGAAGAAAAAGAAGTGGTGAGCTTTTTCGAAGAAATTTTAGACAAATCCGGGCGGATAGATGTTCTCGTAAATAACGCCGGTATAACCAAAGACGGTCTTTTGGTGCGTATGAAGGAAAAGGACTGGGATGCTGTTTTAAATATTAATTTAAAGGGAGCGTTTACATGCACGAGGATTGCTGCAAAAGCCATGATGAAGCAGCGTTGTGGCCGTATCATTAATATGGCGTCGGTTGTGGGCGTAACCGGGAATGCGGGACAGGCAAATTATTCGGCATCAAAGGCAGGTTTAATTGGACTTACAAAAACAGCTGCCAAAGAACTTGCTCCGCGTGGCATTACCGTCAATGCAATCGCTCCGGGTTTCATAGAAACGGATATGACTGCGTTACTTTCAGAAAAGGCAAGGAATGCAATGCTGGATCAGGTTCCGTTGGGACGGGCGGGGCAGCCTGAAGATGTTGCAGCCGTTGTTGCTTTTCTGGTTTCTGAGAGTGCATCTTACTTAACCGGCCAGGTAATTCATGTAAGTGGTGGAATGTACATATAAAAGGAGGTAAACAGAATGTCCATCGAGGATAAAGTAAAAAAAATAATTGCGGAAAAGCTGAGTGTTGATCTTGAGGAAGTTGTGCCGGAGGCGTCCTTTGTGGATGACCTTGGCGCAGATTCACTCGATCTTGTGGAGTTGATCATGTCCATGGAAGAGGAGTTCGATATTGAAATTCCTGATGAAGAAGCAGAGAAATTGGTGACGGTCAAAGACGCTTTCGATTTCATTAATGCACATTAATGTCTCGGTATTCCGGCGTATCAGGCGGATTGAAAAATCGGCATAAATATTGCGGCTGGTAAGGAGATTTTTTGGACAGGCGGGTCGTTATTACAGGTTTGGGACTTGTAACGCCACTGGGTATCGGCGTTGAAGAGACGTGGATTGCGCTGTGTGAAGGCAAATCAGGGATCTCCGAAATAACCCGGTTCGATGCATCCGGATTTGACACTCGGATTGCCGGAGAAGTTAAGGATTTTCACCCTGAGGATTTCCTTCCAAAAAAAGAAGCAAAACGCATTCAATTGTTTATAGCCTACGCTGTTGCAGCATCCCGAATGGCACTGGAAGATTCAGGGCTAATCATAGACAGTACCAACCAAAACAGGATCGGTGTTCTCACAGGATGCGGTCTGGGCGGGCTTCAGATACTCGAACAAACCGCCGCGATACTGAAACAGAAAGGACCCAAACGGGTAACGCCGTTTTTTATTCCCATGATGATAGGGAATATGGCTCCGGGTATGATCTCCATCTATTTAGGGGCGAAGGGACCCAATTCTTCAATTGCAACCGCGTGTGCTTCAGGCACACATGCGGTCGGGGACGCATTCAAAATCATTAAAAGAGGCAATGCGGATGCCATGATAACCGGCGGCGCAGAGTCTGTTATTACACCCACCTGCATTGCCGGTTTCAATGCCATGAAAGCCCTTTCCGTCCGGAACCATGACCCTGAAAAAGCATCCCGTCCCTTTGACCGTGACCGTGATGGTTTTATCGTGGGTGAAGGATGCGGAATTCTCATATTGGAAACACTTGAGGGGGCCTTAAAAAGAGGGGCCAGAATTTATGCCGAGATATGCGGGTATGGTATGAGCGGAGACGGGTTTCATATGGCAGCGCCTGCTCCGGATGGCGAAGGCGCGGCCCGATGCATGGCTGCAGCAATTGATGACGCGGGAATTTCATATAACGCCGTAGATTATATCAATGCCCACGGCACGTCAACGCAGCTTAATGATGTTTACGAGACGCGAGCCATCAAGTCTGTATTCAAGGAAAAAGCACACTCACTGGCAATAAGTTCGACCAAATCGATGACCGGCCATCTTTTAGGTGGTGCCGGTGGAATTGAAACCGTTTTTACAGCA
Organism: Desulfobacterales bacterium; assembly: GCA_049644625.1. GTDB lineage: Bacteria > Desulfobacterota > Desulfobacteria > Desulfobacterales > UBA11574 > S5133MH16. Next base: position 2,830 of record JBARSG010000653.1, read on the forward strand.
CTTGCCATTCATGAAGGCATTATTCCGCCGACAATAAATCTTGATAACCCAGACCAGGATTGCGATCTTGATTATGTTCCAAACATCGCCAGAAAGACGGATGTCAAACTCGCCATGACTAATTCCTTTGGCTTTGGGGGGACAAACGCGGCACTGATACTCAGTAAATACAACGAATAAATTCAGAACTCCTGACCTATGTATGTATTTTCGAGGTGTTATGAAAGCTCGGTCGTAATTTCAGATGCAACAATTTGAACATCGAACATCGAACGCTCAACATCGAACGTCGAATAAGGATATCGCTTCGCTCCATTAGATTATAAAATTGAAACACCGAAGGTGTACAGTCCTTCGATGTTCGACGTTGAGCGTTCGATGTTGGACGTTCATTTTTTATTTTAGCTCATAGTTCAGTGTTTAATAGAAGATGTCGCATTCAGATTTACGCCAGTTCAGGAGCCCTGAAATTCGCAATGACTATCTGTCAAGAGTGAAGATTTATGACGCATGCCCAGTTAAATATGTTTGTTATTTATTTAACCGGGGTTAAATTTTTACCCAGTTGAATTCCGCAAAGCGGACCCTGAAAGGGATTCAACAGGGCGAAGATCATTTAACTGTTACGCGACCCTTCGCGTACTTTATCTAATGCTAAAATGCTTGACTTTTAACACCTATTTTGGTTATAAATGTTTTATGCAACAGACCAACGAAATCAAGACGTCACTAAAACGTGAGTATGATCTTTACTCGAATGCCATGGCATTTTATAAAAATACCTTGAAGGAGTTTGAGCAAAAACACCAACTTAGCACGCAGGTATTCCTGAAAAGGTTTGAATCTGGGCAGTTGGGAGATGAGGCGGACTATTTTGATTGGTATGCCTTTGCAAAACTCCTTGCCAAGTGGCGAAAGGCACAGTCCGTAATTCGGTCAGCAATCCAGTGATACAAAAATTTGTTGCAGAAATTGAAAAAACCATCGATTCCTCATCTATTGTCTTATTATCAAACATTCAAAAATATTTTGGTCCTGGAGAAGAAACCGTCTACTTGAAAGGCCAACTCACAATTATAGATTCTTCAACTCTGGAAATTTCTATATTTGCCACTGAAACTCGTGAGACATTGTCTATAGATAAATACAGGCTGCATTATATGAACGCCGACGGGCAAATGCTATTTCGTTATGATAATCTTCTTGCCTTTCCCATCCGCAGACCCGCCTGCCACTGCGAGGCACAAGCGGGCAGGTTGCGCAGATTGACGCAAATTAATGACTGCAGATTAAGCGTTTATATTCAAGAGACTTTGTGCCAAAGTTTACCCTGTTAAATAAGATTTGATTCTGTTCCTGAGGAACAACTTTCCCAGATATGTTTTTAGATATTTCTCGCGTTTTGTCGCATCGTGCCGTGAAAGACACGCTTCGTAGTAAACCAACTCCAGTGGCCTCCGGTACCTCGTTGAATCCACTTCACCTCTTTTGTGCTGCTCAAATCTTGACTTGAGGTCCACAGTAAATCCGGTATAAAAATTCCCATCCTTGTTGCTCAGTAAGACATACGTATAATACATTTGATTTCAAGTCATTTAACAGGGTGAATTAAGAGTCCTATTTCGAACCATTGGAACTCACGATATACTGAATCGTTAGGAGCGTTATGTTCGTTCTAATAATTAACAACTAACAATTAATTATTAATTATTGTTTCATCCCAACCATCTAAACGATCTAAACGACCAAACCAAACTCCTACAAAAACCCTCTCACCGCCAGCACCAGAAGCGCCGCGATGGTCGACGATCCGGCGCGGCCCAATCGCCCGCGCAGCTCGCAGATCCAAACCTCATAACTGAAAAAAAGCACAATAATCTTGGTGGCCATCATTCCCATGTGAAAGTTCTGAATCTTTGGGTCCGGAAGATTGGGAATCACCAGGGCTGCAAAAAGGATCAAAAAGTCCATGGGCGTGACTTTAAACCCTTTAGTCCTTCTGGTAAATTTAACGATAAGAATCACTAAAAGTGCTAAAATTCCGAAAGAAATATTGTAGTATTTAAAGGCCCCATTTGCTGCCCACGCCACCCGGTGGCTCTCACTGGCGTAAATCAGAAACGGAATCAGCAAATAGAGCGCCAGCCGAAGAGACCCACCAGCCCACTCTTTTTTGAACATACCGGAAAGAAATACCATCAGAGCAAATATAATTGACATGATCGAAACATAGGAGGGGACATCTGCCGGAAGAAAGCATGTAAAAATCAGCAACATCGGAAGGGCTATCTCGACGGCACTGAACGTCGATCTTATCAGTGTTTGTTCCTTTTTGAGTAT
>JBARSG010000654.1:0-2500 GCA_049644625.1 Desulfobacterales bacterium
ATCGCAAGCACATCAAACCATCGGTTGGATTCCCAGATATCAAGATATTCATGAAATCGTCGAGACCGCCTGGAAGTGGCATAAAGAAAAAGTAAATGCTTACATTTAAAATAAAAGTTTAAAATGCCTAAAGTGACCTAAAGTTTACCCAGTTTAATGTCTTATCTTATTTAACCGGGGTGCCTAAAGTTATGGAATCAACAAAGACCGGGCAACAGCATATCCATCTTGTGACTTCTGAAAAAGATACCCCAAAGCGACCCCAGGTCAAGGGAAAGTTCTTCTATGTGGGGGACGAGAAGTTATACCTAAATTTTGCACATAACGGATTGAAAAAATAGAGAAACCATCTGGGAATCCTGTTATAATGGGATGTCGACAAAAACAATCCATAAAACAGGAGGTACCCAGATGGTAAAACAACGAAGAAAGTATAGCAAGAAAAAGCGCGTAGGTAAAGGGTTTAAGAAAAACACCGCTAAGGCCAGAAAAATCAATGCTTCAACGCCAGTAGAGACTTGTTCTGAGCAGCTAAGCCCATTTGGCGGGCTTTTGGCATTAGTGAAATTTTTCGATTTGGTCAAGTTTTCTGAAATTTTTGACTTAACTTATCAATCGCCTCGCCGTAAGCCCAAGCTGAGCCATTATTCTATGATGATCGGCATTCTAATGCTACTGTTTATCGGCTTTAACCGTATATGGCATTTTACCTATGTTCGATTGGATGCCATGATTTGCGGAATTCTTCGATTAACTCAATTGCCGGTAGCCAGCACTTTTTGGCGCTATGTAGACAGTTTAGGGATAAACCAGGCCAACTCATTGCTGAATCTAATGAGCAAATTGCGAGAACGTGTTTGGCAACAGTGCGGACTTTGTTATTTTAAGATTCGTATTGATGTGGATACAACGGTTGAGACCCTGTATGGAAACCAGCAAGGCGGTCGTAAGGGCCATAATACAAAGAACCGGGGTAAAAAAGGCTATCGCCCCATTCTATGTTTTATTTATGAAACCAGAGAATATCTTATGGGTAAGCTGCGCAAGGGAGATACGGTTAGCGGCAAAGAGGCGGCTGCTTTTGTAGCTAAAACCCAAGCTCATATTCCCGGCTGCGTCCAGGAGGTTTTACTGCGTGCAGATGGTGAATTTTTAAGCTGGGAAAGTGTTGACGCCTTATTAAAAGCCGGTTACGAGTTTATCATTGGCAATAAAGGTTGCAAGCCGCCCTTTGACCCACAAACATGGTACCGGCCCTTGAAACGCAAAAATATCCAATATAATAGCTGTATATACACACCCACAGGCTGGGGTAAAGCTTGTCGTTTTGTGGTAATGAGAATTCCGAAAGAAGAAACTGTGCCGGCTGGAAAAATGATACAGTGCAAGTTATTTGAGGATGATCGATATAAGTATCGCATATTTTGTACAAATATAGGCAGAAAGCCACATGAAATAATTAAAGAGTATGATAAACGGGCAGATGTAGAAAATTTGGTTGGCGAAGCTAAACGTGAGGGTCTGGATGCAATCCCTTCGGGCAAATTTAAGAACAACTATGCATTTTTTCAAATTGTGATGCTGGCCTATAATATTTGGCGCTATTTGAAAATTATGGCAAATAATAGCATGAAAACAGATCAGATAGATACGACCAACAGCAGCCCTCACGGATTGAAAGGTATCGTGGACAATACTTTAAGGATTGCTCGTTTAAAGCTTTTATACATAGCCGCTAAAGTGGTTTTAGATTCAAATGTGGATAAGGTCAAATACTCCATCCATGATGCCAGAACGCCGGGTATGTTACACTTCCTAAAGTTTTTAGACAAAGCACGACAGAAAGCGAGGCCGTGGGAAGAAGGCAGTAGTTGGCCATACGGTTTTGCAGTTTAATAACCCGTGCAAAAAATTTCTTGCACGGAAATATTTAAATGAAATATCGGATAATTATCGTGGGTGAAATAAATGAGTTTCTGATAAAAAGTAGTACTTTTGGAAGTATTCGTTGACCGGTTCAGTGATACAAATATGATGGGGGTATAACGAAAAACCGCCGTACATAGTTCACAGAGGCGATTTACGTGCAAAATTCAGGTATAAAATCTTCAAACCATATTACCTTAAACCCCTTGGGTTGGATGTCACATTTGAAGATTTCATAGGCTTCCATTATAATGGGACGCCGGTAGTATATCGTTTCCAAAAATGCATTTCCGAATCCTTCGATCACCGAGGGATAAGTCACAAGATCTGCCTGTGTATATGCATCAGCTATTGAATAAACTTTTTGTCCGTCAGGGGTTATCTGGCGACGGTAGGCAAACCGGTCGGCAGCACACAAAAAGTTCACCCCGATAAGATTGGCAAATTCTTTAAGGTATGTCTGATAATTAATGCCCTCGTCACCTGCTTTATGGGTCACGACTAATACACATTCTGTGTTGATACGCCGTGCCAATGCGATAGCTCTTTCTATCTTTTTTCGAGGTACGATACG
>JBARSG010000655.1:0-3501 GCA_049644625.1 Desulfobacterales bacterium
TCTGAAAATCATCTGTTGATAAACTGCTTTTTGTTTTTTTGTGAAAAAAATCGGAGGTAGTCCTATGCATTTAAAGCGCAAATTCGAAGCAGGGGAATTTGCTATCCTTGCAGAAATGGAGCCCCCCAAGGGGGTGGATGTCTCTACCATGGTAACCCATGCCATGAGAGTCAAAGGAGAAGTAGATGCCTTTGTGGTGCCTGAAATGAGCAACGCTGTCATGCGCATGAGTGCCCTTGGAGGCGCCATGATTCTGCAGGGAAAAGGCATGGAAACAGTGGTTCAGGTCAACTGCAGAGACAGAAACCGAATCGCTCTTCAGGCGGATCTTCTGGCAGCCTATGGATGTGGTATCACTAATGTTATGGCGGTTACCGGAGAAGATCCCAGCTTTGGAGATCACTTTCAGGCAAGATCCGTGTATGACATCGACCTTCTGGAATTACTCAGGACGATTAGCGGGCTTCAGCAAGGAAAGGACATGGCCGGAATCGAGCTTTCAGGTTCCCCCGAGTTTCTGGTGGGATCCACGGTTAATGCAGGGGCCAAGGGAAAATCTACTGAACTGGAGATCGAAGAGATGAATAAAAAAATTGAGGCCGGCGCCCAATTTTTCATCTCCCCGCCCTTATTTGACCTTTCCGCTATCCAGCCGTTTATGAAACGGGTGGAACAAAATAAAATAAAAATCATCCCCACGGTTTTACTCCTCAAATCATTAGGCATGGCCCGCTACATCATGCGTAATGTGGATAATGTTTATATCCCTGATTCTCTGATTGAACGTATCCGAAAATCCCCTGACAAGGTTCGCGAGTGTACTCTGATTGCATCAGAAATGGTTACATCGTTAAAAAAAGAAGGGTTCAGCGGCGTAAACATGGCAACTATCGGATGGGAGCACAAGCTTCCGGAGATACTTGATAGAATATAAGGATGGAAAAAATGGAGCATACAAACAGTCAGAAGGAAAATACATCCACTGAAACACACGGAAAAGATCTCGTCGGTTCGGTCATGGTGCTTGGCGGCGGAATCGCCGGCATGCAGGCGTCCCTTGATCTGGCAGATTCCGGTTATTATGTTCATCTGGTGGAAAAATCTCCGGCCATTGGTGGTGTAATGGCTCAACTGGACAAGACATTTCCCACCAATGACTGTTCTATGTGAATTATCTCACCCAAACTGGTCGAGGTCGGCCGGCATATTAACATCGAACTTCATACCTGTTCAAATATCGAAAAGATTGACGGACAGAATGGAAACTTTCAGGTAACCCTCCACAAAACCCCTCGCTATATCGATATGGCTAAATGTACTGCCTGTGGTGATTGTGTAAAAGTCTGCCCGGTAACGAGGCCCAGCGAATATGATACGGAACTGGTGGACCGCAAGGCTGTTTACAAACGTTATGCCCAGGCCATTCCCGGCGCCTTTGCCATAGAGAAGATCGATACGGCGCCATGCAGGGTGGCCTGTCCGGCGAATCTAAATGTTCAAGGATATGTAGCCATGGTCAAGATGGGCAAGTACCGGGAGGCCGTGGAAATCATCATGCAGGATCTGCCTTTCCCCGGCATACTCGGTCGTATCTGTCCCCATCGTTGTGAAAGAAGCTGCCGGCGCCTTGAATTGGACGAGGCGATTTCCATACGGGAACTTAAAAGAGTTGCTGCGGATCATGTTGATCTGAGTGATATCCCGGTACCGGAAATTACGTCCAGAGATGAAAAAGTGGCCATTATCGGCTCAGGTCCTGCCGGGCTTACTGCCGCCTATTTTCTGGCATTAGACGGGTACCAGGTCAGTGTATACGAGTCCATGCCCGAAGCAGGCGGAATGATGCGATACGGCATTCCCGAGCACCGTCTACCACGGACGGTACTGGATGCAGAGATCGAGAATCTCAAACGATACGGGATTCAAATTCATACTAATACGGTTATTGGCAGAGACATAACCCTTGAGGAGCTCCGGGAACATGGCGCCAGTGCTATCTTTCTGGCTATCGGTGCCTGGAAAGGTCTGAAACTTAGAATTCCCGGGGAAGAAACTTCTCAGGGTGTTTCCGATGTCACCGCCTTTTTACGAGAGGTTCATCTGGGAAATTTAAAGAAGCTGGATGGAAAGATAGTTGTCATCGGAGGCGGCCATTCCGCACTGGATGCCGCCCGGGTGGCACTTCGACTCGGTGCGAGTGAGGCGCACATCATTTACCGTCGTTCCCGAACGGAAATGCTCGCTGAACCCGAAGAAGTGGAAGAGACTGAGAAAGAAGGAGTAAAGATTCATTTCCTGGCGGCGCCCATAGGTATTTCCAGTGAAAATGAAAAGGTTACCGGAATCGAATGTATCCGGACCCGTTTGACGGAGAAAGATACAACCGGCAGGCGGAGGCCGATTCCCATTGAAGGTTCGGAATTTTTCATCGAGGCGGATTATATCATTCCGGCCATCGGGCAGGAGCCCGATTTCGGCAACCTTGCCAAAGCACAGGGCTTAAAAGTTTCCAAGTGGAACCTTCTGGAGGTTAATCCTGAAACCCTCCAGACAAACATACCGGACATATTTGCCGGCGGTGATGTTATCAGCGGTCCTGCCACGGTTATCGAGGCGGTTGAGGCCGGCCAAAGGGTAGCCAAATATATAGCCAAATATTTGCAAGGTGAAGAATTGCCCACAGAATGGCAGGACGAGCCGCCTATGGGGACAAACTGGGTAGCGCCTCCAAAAGACGAACCCGCCAAAGATCGATTAAAAGTTCCGACGTTGCCGGTGGAAAAAAGGATATCAGGCTTTGAAGAAGTCAATCTTTGTGCAGATGAGGAATCGGCCAAACAAGAAGCCGATCGCTGTCTGAATTGTAGCGGCTGCTGTGAATGCTATCAGTGTGTGGCGGTCTGTGAGGCTGAAGCCGTCACTCTTGAGACTCACGCCCAACAGGAAGAAACAACAACGATCAATGTCGGTTCTGTTGTTCTGGCGCCGGGTTTTCAGCCTTTTGATCCTTCAAAGTTTGATAATTACAATTACGTCAACCATCCCAATGTTATCACTTCCACGGAATTTGAACGAATCCTTTCAGCCACAGGCCCCTTTATGGGGCATCTTACCCGAATTTCGGACAAAAAAAAGCCCAAGAAAATTGCCTGGTTCCAATGCGTCGGTTCCAGGGATCTTAACCGCTGTGACAATCCATACTGCTCTTCTGTGTGCTGCATGTATGCCGTTAAGGAGGCTGTAATTGCCAAAGAGCATGCGGATTATGATCTGGATTGCGCCATCTTTTTCATGGATATGCGTACTCCGGGCAAAGATTTTGAAAAATATTACAACGATGCCAAGGACAAGCATGGGGTTCGCTTTATCAGGTCCCGGGTTCATACCATAGACCCGGTTCCCGGAACCGATGATCTTGAGGTCCGGTATGCGACCGAGAGTGGCGAACTGAAAACCGAAATTTTCGATATGATTGTACTGTCGGTGGGGATGGAGATATCG
>JBARSG010000656.1:0-1563 GCA_049644625.1 Desulfobacterales bacterium
ATTTACAGCCAACTCCCAAGCAGACGCCTACATGCTTAAATCCGTGGGCGTCTGTTAATTTCTGATCGGTTAACCGAAAATCTTGCAATCTTAAAAAGCTTTTAATATGATGCAACGCTAATAGAACCGGTAATGATTTTTTAAATTCCATGTGAGTTCTTTTAATAAAGGAGATGAAATGGCTCAAATTTTGGCTATTTATGGCAGTCCCAGACGACAAGGAAATACTGCAACCTTGCTCAAACGCGCCGTTAGCGGAGCTGTTGACGCCGGCGCCGAAGTCAATGAAATCAGTCTAAGAGACTTGAAGATGTCGCCCTGTCTTGAGATTTACGGTTGTAAAAAGGAAGGAAAATGCGTCATTAAAGATGATTTTCACCACGTTATTGAACAAATCCTGTCCGCTCAAGGGTTGATGCTTGCCAGTCCCATCTTTTTTTATACGGTCAGCGCCCACACGAAAATATTAATGGATCGTTGTCAATCACTTTGGGTTAAAAAATACTGGATTGATAAGGTCCCTTACGGCCAATGGAAGCCCATACGAAAGGGCCTTTTCATTTCAGCCGGCGCCACTAAAGGTAAAAAGCTTTTTGACGGAACGCTTTTGTCAATCAAATACTTTTTTGATGTGTTAGACATGGAGCTTTGGCGATCACTTTTATATCGCAGCATGGACTTTGAGGATGATGTTTTAAAGCACCCGGAATATCTTGAAGAAGCATATCAGGCCGGCAAAGAATTTGCTAAAGCGCTTTAAATAACCTGCCTGCCTGAACTGAAAACATAGAGACCAGACCGTCATCTTTTTCAAAAAAAACCTGGCGCACTCCATCATATCATCGTAAGCGGAAAACCGAACCGCTGATCTCGGTTATTTCAAAATACAAAATGAAATTGTTATTGTTTTTGAGCATCTTTTTTATTTTTTCGGGATTGGTAGCCTTTTATATCACCCGGCGCCTTTTGGGAATGACATCTCTCAGTCGAATCCGGAAACTTGCCGTGGCTACAGGGTGAACAAGCCGGGTTATTCGTCTTTTCTGGGAGGCTTTAGTTTAAGGCCGAAAATAAACACGAAGGACATTCCGATCATATATAACAGGCCCACTTTTCTTATGTCTTCAAGGTTGACAGATCCTGCCAAATAGCGGTAAAGGACGTACCTGGGATCGATGTCTTCCGCCTTTTTGAAATCGGCGTTGGCCAATATCTCTTCACCCAATTCCTGGTAAGCCTTGGCCCTGGTTCTATAAACGTCGGACAAAATTTGCAGATCACTTTCCAGCGCAATGGCCCTGTTTGCATCTTCAATAGCTTCGTTCATTTGATAATTCAGCCGTAAGGCCTCCGCCCGGTAACCAAAGGCTGCGCTCATTTCCGGTGCCAAATTGATAGCCTTGTCGAAGTTGGCAATTGCCTTTTCATAATTGCCGATTTTGAGATAAGCCATACCCAGCATTCGGTAGGCATCAGCTTTATTGGGGACCAGTTGGATATAATGGGTAAAATCCTCAATTACCTTATCGTACTTTTCCTGAAAATAATAATGCACTCCTCGCT
>JBARSG010000657.1:0-8621 GCA_049644625.1 Desulfobacterales bacterium
AGTATAAAGTGGTTGGGGAAGCAGGCACCGGGCATGAAGGACATCAAATGGCCAGGGAACTCAAGCCCGATCTGGTTTTGTTGGACATGGCTTTGCCGGATATAAGAGGCCTTGTGCTGATCGATGATATTTTAAAATTTTCTTCTAAAACACGTATCCTGGTTGTCAGCATGCATTCCAAAATAGACTATATCGTAAAAGCATTTCAGTCCGGCGCCATGGGCTATTTGGCAAAGGAATCGGCTGCGGATATGCTCCTGGAGGGAATTGAGTATGTGTTAAAAGGTCATTATTTTATGGATATTTCGGTTTCCCATAAGGTTGTAAAAAAGCTTATCGGATTGCCGAAAAAGCAGATAGCTGTATCTGGTACCGGCTATGACCAGTTGACTGTTCGCGAGCAGGAGGTCATGGTCTTGCTGGCCGAAGGGCTGTCTACAAGCCGGGTTGCCGATAAACTTTTCATCAGCCCCAAAACCGTCGAAAACCACCGCCACAATATTATGCGCAAGCTCGAGCTACATAATATCATTGAACTGACTCGCTATGCTGCAAAGCTCGGCCTCATCGACATAGATTTATGGAAAGAATAACCCCTCATTAATGTGCTATCATATCGGGAATATTCTCCCTTTCGTATGGGAGAAATTCCCTCCTGGGGAATTTCCTCAGAAAAAATGAAGCCGTCCCCCTATGGACAAAATTAATAAAAATTACCGATTTATGGATGGACACTAGCTAAAAGGCAAGTTCATGAAATGGTCAAACCACCTTCGATTATAACCGCTCTTCCAGGATAAGCGACGTTGTTGACGATCTCTTAGCGATCCAAAATTAATTGAAAAGCTAGTTGTAAAAGGGATAAAGAAATTCATGGCTTATGAAGTATAAACCTTGCAGAGGACCCTCTGGATATATTAATACAGCCGCGCCTTGGAGAATTAAAGCCGTAATCTTTTTATATTTCTGGAAAACCAATGAGTATTTTAAATGTGTTGATCCAAACCATCGGTGGCTTGGGCCTGTTTATCCTTGGGATGAAGATGATGACCGACGGCCTCCAAGGGTCGGCCGGAAAACAAATTAAAAAAATCATATGCGCGGTTTCATCGAACCGGATCATCGGTTGCCTCACAGGGGCCGGAGTTACCGCCATCGTGCAATCATCTTCAGCGACCACCGTTATGCTGATCGGATTTGTAAGTGCCGGATTAATGACTTTACAACAGGCCGTCAGTGTTATCTTGGGTGCCAATATCGGAACAACGGTGACCGCACAGTTAATCGCTTTTAAACTGACCAAAGCGGCTCTGCCGGCCATCGCCATCGGCGTAACTATGAAATTTTTCACCCAACAAAAAAAATACCGATACATCGGTGAGGCAATCTTGGGATTCGGCCTGCTTTTCTTTGGCATGACGGTCATGAAACACGGGCTGACCCCGATTAAAAATGATCCTTCCTTTATTGAATTTTTTACCAAATTCGACCCCAGCAGTGCCGGTGGTCTTGTTCTCTGTGTATTTATCGGCGCTGTTCTGACAATCTTGGTTCAATCTTCATCCGCCACCATTGGATTGACAATGACCTTGGCTACCCAGGGACTGTTGACGTTTCCAGGTGCGATGGCCCTGGTTCTTGGACAAAATATCGGGACCACTATCACGGCCGAACTGGCGACCATAGGCTCCGCCAATATCAACGCTCACAGAGCCGCCAGAGCCCACACGATGTTCAATGTCATCGGTGTAGCCTTTATGCTGCTTATCTTTCCGTATTTCGTCGGTTTCATAGAATTTGTAGCCATGCATTTGGGAGCGGGACCGGTCACTGAAGTTATTGAAGGCGACATGGTCAATATCGCCCGCTATATCGCCAACGGCCATACCTTGTTCAATGTCATCAACGCGATAATATTTCTGTTTTTCCTGCCGGTGCTGATAAAACTTGCAATTTTATTATCCCCCAAAGAGGATGAGCCGGAAGATATATACCGGTTACCGGATTTCGGCACCAAGTTTGATGATACTCCCATCGCCGCTTTGGCCAAGGCCCGCAGTGAAATTGTCAGGATGTCCAAAACCGCCATTGGCGCACTCAAAGATACGATCCAACGGATTGAAGACAGGGATTATAAAAAGTTAAGCAAGTGGAAACGTATTGAAAACCATCTGGATGACATGCAAATGGAGATCACTTCCTATTTAACCAGAATTTACCAGAGTGATGTGAACGAATCCGAAGCCAGAGAAATCTCCAGTTTAATGAGAATGACGAACAACATCGAAAGAATCGGTGATTCAGTGGAGGATATCGCTCAGCTTACGGAAAAGATCATTGAAGACAATTTACAATTTGCACAATTTGCCAGGGCCGACTTGAAAACAATCTCGGAAAAGGTCATCGCATTCGTCGATCTTGTCACCCTGGGTATCCATCAACCTATCGAAAATTTTATGAAACAAGCCGAGGAAATTGGAAACATGATTAACGTGATGATAGAAGAGATGCGGCAGGATCACATTTCAAGACTGCGCAGCGGTGAATGCGGCCTTGACCCGGGTCTGGTGTTCATCGACCTCTTGTCGATTTTCGAAAAGATCGGCGATTACTGTTTCAATATTGCGCAAGCGGTAGTGGGCATTAAATGAAGCTCTCCACCGCCATAATAGCCATGGCCCGGCTGGATACTCCTGTAACTATTCTGGTTGTGATTTGATTACGATTAAAGCCGGCCTTCTTCAGATGATTGGAAGCCTCCTTGAAAACAGATTTGCCGCCACCCATTTTGAACGCTTTGTTGAAGCGACAGAACACTACCTTGGGAGCGCCGGCCTGACCGCTTCACCTTACGGCATGAATTTATCTATTCCGATTTGTCCTTGATCTTTTTACGGTCCCGAACGATCATTACCGAACAGGGGGCCTTGTAAGATATCCGTTTGGCTACGCTGCCGAAAAAGACAAGCCCCATGCCTGAAAGCCCGTAAGACCCCATCACAACGATATCCACAGGATTTTCGTTGAGGAACGTCAAAATTTCACTTGAGACATGACCGTCGAGAACGATGAACTGATAATCGACTTTGTCACCGATCCTGTCACCGTATTCTTGCTGCATCCGCTCCTCCAGCTTGAGAATAAGATTCTTCTTGGGCTCTTCGGGCGGCATCCATACCATATCGGTCAACATGGGATTTACCACCGGCGGAAACACGTGAATAACCAAAAGCCTGGCCTGATACTTTTCCGCCATCTCAAGCGCTGTTATAAAGGCGGCTTCGGCGTTTTCAGAAAAGTCGGTACAGCAGACAATTTGTTTTTCAGCCATAACGTTTCCCTCCCCTTAAATCAATGTCCGTTGTTTTTTTCCGGGCTTCTAAAACTAAATCCAATGTGATTAACTTTGTAACTGGTGCCCATCCATAAATGATTGTCATCAGCAATTTTGGCGTCGGATTCGGAATATAGTCCATCCACAGGATTGATGCAAGATAATATGACAAATCGATTTCATTACAGTTTTCATCAAAAAAAAGCAATGCTTAAAATTTTTATTCGCGCCACAAATAAGCTGCTCAGCAATATAAATATTTCTTGTCACAAAAAGCACAAAGATGATAAATAATGCTTTATAATAAAAACTACCCGACCGCTCAATTAAATACATCGCCCGTATCGCAACATATTAACCAAATTGATATTTTCATGAAAAAGGAAAACAGCCATGAAACGAATTCTCACCTATCAGGTTTATCCTACCATACCAAAACCGTTGGCCTTTTTAGAAGTGCTGTCTCGAAACCTATGGTGGTGCTGGAAACAGGATGCAATAACGCTGTTTCGACGCGTTGAACCGCAACTCTGGATAGAATCCAGAGGAAACCCGATTTACCTGTTGTCCAATGTCAGCCAGACGCGTCTGGAGGAGTTGGCCGCGGATGACAGTTTTTTGGACCATCTGAAACGGGTCAAAGATCGCTACACAAAGCGGGTTATGGATAATACGGAACCGTCACGGTCCATTTACGAGAAAATTGGGCCGGTGGCCTATTTCTCAATGGAATTTGGTGTCAATGAAAACATCCCCATTTTCGCCGGTGGACTGGGTGTCCTTGCCGGAGATTACTTAAAAGCCGCCTCCAACATGGCTCTGCCCCTCGTCGGGATCGGGTTGCTGTATCGCAAGGGCTATTTCCGCCAGTACCTCGATCAAGAGGGCTTGCAGCAGGAAGAATATCCGGAAATCGAATTTTATTATCTTCCACTGGAGCGTGCCCGGGATCCCCAGGGCAACGAAATCACGATTTCAATTACCGGGCCCCAAGGCGAGATTTACGCGTTTGTCTGGAGAATCCGGGTGGGACGTACTTCGCTGTTTTTGCTCGATACGAATCTGCCTGAAAATACCCCCGAGGGTCGCGAAATTACGGCCCGACTCTACGTCGCCGAACCCAAAATCCGTCTGGCGCAGGAAGTTCTGCTGGGTATCGGCGGGATTCGGGCGCTGGCGGCCATGGGCATCTTTCCTTCCATTTGCCATATGAATGAAGGACATTCGGCCTTCTCCGCTCTGGAACGTCTTGTGATGTTCATGGAGCGTTATCACATCGATTTGAAGACCGCCTTGCAAATTATTCCCCGCTGTACGGTGTTTACCACCCATACCCCGGTTCTTGCCGGCCATGATTCCTTCCCCGCGGATTTGGTCAAGCCCTGGATTCGGCCTTTGCAAGAACGTCTGGGGGCCGGTGAAGAAGAAATTTTATCTTGGGGGCAGCCTGCGGATTTAGGTAAAGACGCGCCGCTTTCCATGTCCATCTTGGGCCTGCGGATGTCTCAGTATCGTAACGGTGTCAGCCGCCTCCATGGCCGCACCGCCAGAAAGATGTGGGCCCATATGTGGCCGGGCCGTCCGGAAGACGAAATCCCGATTTCGCACGTGATCAACGGAATGCATGTCTCCACTTTTATTTCTCAGGAAATCTGGCCGCTGTTTGAACGCTACCTGGGACCGGAATGGTATATGAGTTCCCGCCGACCGGAAAACATTAACCGTATTGATGAAATTTACGATGATGAGCTCTGGCGGGCCCATGAGATGAGCCGTTCCCGGTTGATCCGCACCTGCCGGGGATTATTAAAACAACAATACGAAAGGCGCAATGCACCCAAGAGCTACATCGACAAGATCGAAGCCGTCCTGAATCCTGATGTATTAACCATCGCCTTCGCCCGCAGGTTTGCCGCTTACAAACGGGCTCATCTGCTGCTTCAGGACCCTGAGCGGCTGGCGGCCATTCTTAACAACGAAACCCGTCCGGTGCAGATCATATTCGCCGGTAAGGCCCACCCTCAGGATAACAAAGGCAAGGAAATCATCAAACGCGTGATTGAATTTATCCGCAGACCGGAAATTCGTCAACGCGCGGTATTTATTGAGGGCTATGACATGGCGCTGGCACGATCTCTGGTTCAAGGCGCCGATGTCTGGCTGAGCACTCCCCGCAGACCTTTCGAAGCCTGCGGCACCTCCGGCATGAAAGCCGCCATCAATGGTGTCCTAAACGTCAGTATTTTGGATGGGTGGTGGTGTGAAGGCTATTCCGAAGAACGAGGATGGCGGATCGGCGGCGGCGAAGAATATATCGATTCCGCCTACCAGGATGCCACAGAGAGCCAGGCCTTGTATAATGTGTTGGAAAATTCAGTAATTCCATGCTTCTACGAAGAGCACGAAGGCGAACTTCCCAAGCGCTGGATTCAGATGATGAAGGCCTCCATGAAAATGGCCATGAAGGATTTCTGCAGCCTGCGAATGGTGGGTGAATATGAAGAGCGCTATTATATTCCTATCATCCACCGGATGAAAACGCTGCTGAAGAAAAACGGCCTGGAAGCCCGCAACCTGGCGCTCCAAGAAAAGCGGGTTCACAGCCTGTGGAAGGACATCCGCATGGGGCTGCCGGTCCAGACCCGCAAGGGACCGTTTCGCGTCGGCGAAAGCTTCGAGGTCACGGTAGAGGTCAGCCTGGGAGAACTCAATCCCGAAGAAGTTTTTGTAGAACTCTACAATGGACACATGAAAGCGGTGGATGCGCTGGAGGGCATCAACACGATCCCCATGACAGTCGTCGAAGATCTCGGCAACGGAAATTATCGTTACGGCTGTCAGGTCCCCTGTGAGTTGTCCGGCCGCTACGGGTTTACGGCCAGGGCCACGCCCGCAGGTGACGATTACATGAAAAATATGCCAAACTTGATTACCTGGTCTTAGTCCGAACATTTCACACTCAAAGACAAGGAGGCTTGATCGTGGTCATTGAAGATGAAGATTCTCATTTCGACCCCATGAAGCGCGCCATTATCAAGAAGTTTCCATACGCTTCGGTCACGCTGTAAATCTACCGGGTTATTCAGAGGAGGAATTAACCTCCAGGCCTTTTTTTTGTTATTTGAATATTTGAATTTGGAATTTAATTGATATTTGGTGCTTGTGTATTGATTTTTTGCCATAAAATGCACAAATTTTACAATTAAGCGCCTAAGTTCCATCTTACCATATCGGAAATATTCTCCCTTTCGTATGGGGGAAATTCCTTGCTGGGAAATTTCCTCAGAAAAAATGAAGCCCTCCCCCTATGGACAAACCGAATAAAGTCAGTAATAAATAACCTGTCGAGCGATTCCATTACCGTAAAAAGGCCAAGTCATTAAGGACCTTAGCAATAAACAGGCCCTGAAAAGACTTAGATAGGAAGATCATATGTTAGATTATCGTACTCTGGAGTTGATTTTTTTATTCTTTGGAGATGAAAGGAGATTAAGTATTTATAGACATAATGGTCCTTAGCTTTTTTTGCTTCCATATGCGCACGGGATGTTACATCTCTTGCATTGGGGAGGGCGCCCTTATGCCGCCCTTCCATGATATGGTTTATATTTCGCAGGCAGAATCGGGCCAAGGGCTATGCCGCTTCAATTGAAACATTTCAAGGTGTAAATACATAGGAGCAGCAGATCATGGCCGGTCCTTCAACTAACCCACGCATTCTGATTGTTACCCCGGAAGTTACCTATCTGCCCCAGGGCATGGGTAATTTGTCCAACTATCTTAGCGTCAAGGCAGGAGGGGTCGCTGATGTTTCAGCAACCCTTATCCGAACCCTTTTCGAACAAGACGCAGACGTTCACGTAGCGATTCCGGATTACCGTACGATTTTTCGTCAGAAATTACCTCCCATTATCAGAAGGGAGTTTGACGCCATCAGAAGCGGACTGCCCGAGGACAGAATCCATCTTGCCAAAGACAGAAGTTTTTTCTATTTAGACAATGTATCATACGGTGATGGATTAGAAAACACAAAGATCTCGCTGAACTTTCAGCGGGATATCATAAACAACATTGTTCCCCGGGTTCAACCGGATCTTATCCATTGCAACGATTGGATGACCGGTCTAATTCCAGCCATGGCCAGGCAATTGGGCATCCCTTGTTTGTTTACCATCCATAACATTTACACAGAGAAGTGTCCGCTGTCTCATATCGAGGATGTCGGAATTGATGCGGCCTGTTTTTGGCAGAATCTTCTTTATGAGCACTATCCATTAAGCTATGAGAAATCCCGAGACTCAAATCCGGTGGATTTTCTTGCAAGTGGCGTTTTTGCAGCCCATTTTGTCAACACCGTGAGTCCAACTTTCTTAATGGAGATGATTGAAGGTCGACATAACTGGATGAACATTAATCTTCAGCAGGAACTTTATAACAAACGGGAAGCTGGATGCGCTGTCGGAATCCTCAATGCACCGGACCCCTCTTTTAACCCAGTTAATGATAAAGCTCTGTTTCGCAAATTCAGCGCAAAAGAACATCATCCAGCCAAACAATACAACAAACTGTTTCTTCAGGAAAAACTGGGACTGATTATGGATTCCAGGGCTCCGATTTTCTTTTGGCCCTCCCGTCTTGATACGATCCAGAAGGGGTGCCACCTACTGGCCGAGATCCTTTACGATGTTGTTTGCAGTTATCGGGATCAAAACCTGGAAATTGTCTTTGTGGCCAATGGAGAGTTCAAAAAGCACTTTACCGATATCGTAGCGTCTCACCAGATCAACAACCGTGTGGCAGTATGTGACTTTGAAGAGCGCTTGTCACGACTGGCCTATGGGGCTTCTGATTTTGTGCTGATGCCATCACGTTTTGAACCTTGTGGTCTTCCGCAAATGATAGGCCCTCTATATGGAGCGCTTCCAGTGGCCTACAATACTGGAGGATTGCACGACACGGTCATTCATATGGATGTTGATAGTAATACGGGCAATGGATTTCTTTTTAAAAACTATGACACGAACGGCCTGTTTTGGGCCATAAAAGAGGCCATGCGTTTTTATAATCTTTCTCGAGAATTAAAGAGCCAGCAGATTGAGCGAGTAATGATCCAGAGTGCGGCCAGCTTCAACCATTCGATCATGGCATCTCAATATATCGAATTATACGAAAAGATGTTGGATCGCCCCCTTTTTAAATAATAAAGTAATAAGAAACACTTAAGACAAATCACGGAAAGGAGGTTGGAAGAGGGTTATCCAAAGCATAAAAAATTGGAGAGCATAAC
>JBARSG010000658.1:0-2007 GCA_049644625.1 Desulfobacterales bacterium
GCTCGTTACAACCATACCGTATTCTTATAAAAAGGTCCTTCAATGAAAAAACCGTATAAAGGCCTTTTCAACCCAGCAAGATATCGAGTCGAACGGGGCGAAAAGTAAGTCTTTATATCAGTAAAGAACCATAATATTACTTAAACTCTATTCAACCCCCACTCGTTAATTTTCTATTGCGAGCCGAATACACGTTTCAACAAATCAGTCGTTCGCTTAACGGGATTCGTGCGGATAGCAGCTTCTTCTTTGGCCATGTAATGGAAGATCCCATCCATCCCTTTTTCAAGGACATAATCAGTCAAGTCGGCTTTCACGTCTGGAACAAAAGGAACGGATTGATACTCTTTCATAACATTATCATAAGCCTGAATAGCCCCCACTTCGGAAAGACTATCATTGACAACGGGTTCCATTTCTTTTGCAAGAGAGGGGGACATCTTACCTCGAAAATATTGGGTAGCAGCATCTTCAGGGCCTTCATATATCTTCTTTACATCATCAAAACTCATTTCAGTGATAGCCTGTGAAAAAAGTTTCTTTGCCTTTGGAGTGGCTACTTCCGCAGCCCGGTTGAGTTTCAGCTCAAGGTCTTTGAGCAGACTGGACATACCCACTTTATCCAGTACAGATTTTACTGTGTTTAATTGCTTCGGCAACGGTATATGAACGGTGGGATCTGTATTGAATCCGTCCACACGGCCTAACTGGGCAACCACATTCTCCGAGCCAACACGAAGCGCATCTTTAAGCCCAGCCCCGATTTCCTCAACCGTGATACCCGATTGTTCGCTGCTTCCACCGTAAGTCTTAAGGATATCTTTTCCTTTATCTAACCAATTACTCCCGGCTTCTGCCGCACCGAATATTAAAGAAATCGTGATAAAAAACATGCCAATGATCATTATAAATCGATGCTTTAAAAGTTTCAGGAAATTTGTGTACATGATAATTACCTCCACGCTGGGATTGTTTGAACTTGGTTATTCCCTATAGCTCTTATACAGGGTTTCATCTTAGTTTCCTCTCCTGGGGAGAGGGGTAGAGTGCCATCAATCTTTCCGGGCTATCTACAACTCGGAAGTGCAAAACGCACAACGTGATGCATTGATTGATATGGTCGAAAAACATTTGGGACACTCTTTAGTTGTCGGTTCCTCTGGAGGTGCTTCTTCTTCTCTTTTGAGCTTGTTAATCCCGCGAATAAGCATAAAAACAGCAAAGGCAACTATTAGGAAGCTGATCACCGTATTAATAAACATGCCGTAATTGATAGTAACAGCACCGGCCTTCTGAGCCTCAACCACAGTAGCAAATGTGCCGGCAACCGCCCCCTGTTTGATAACGAGAAAAAGGTTAGAAAAATCGACATTGCCAAGTAGCAAACCGATTGGCGGCATAATAATATCGTCAACCAGTGATTTTACTATGGTACCGAAAGCAACACCAATTATAATACCAACGGCCATGTCGACAACATTCCCCCTCATGGCAAATTCTTTAAATTCTTTTAGCATTTTTCTTCTCCTTTTCGTGTTGATTGTTTGCCCACCAATTTTGATTCCTAAACTCCGGATGGTTTCAATAGTTAAACAATTGTGTCGCTATAAAGCAACAAGTGTGCCAATATCGTGCCATTTAATAACTGATTGTTATTTAAAAGAAAAATTGCCAAACGAATAAAACTTGTGTATCATAATTGCGATTTATAAGACACTTCTGTATCATTAAACATTATTTTATCTGAGTATTTGAAATATCAAACTCTAATATACTGTAAGGCGGCAAAGGCGCTGCATTTCCTATCGTTGGAATGATGAGCAAAATCAGGGAAAATAGGCACAAGAAGAAGTGTCTGCCAGAAAGGTTCTTAACTTTATACTCATTTTTTACTGTCATTTTTATACCTCCCTTGAATGAATTAGAGCCGAATTTTGTACTTACTTCAAGAAATCGAAAAAATGTGGAAGGATCAGGGGCCAAGTCAACAGAGAATGAGATTTATCT
>JBARSG010000659.1:0-5766 GCA_049644625.1 Desulfobacterales bacterium
CGTACTCCCCAGGCGGAACACTTAATGCGTTAACTGCGGCACAGCAGGGGTCAATACCCGCTACACCTAGTGTTCACCGTTTACTGCGTGGACTACCAGGGTATCTAATCCTGTTTGCTCCCCACGCCTTCGCGCCTCAGCGTCAGTATTGGTCCAGGAAGTCGCCTTCGCCACCGGTGTTCCTCCTGATATCTACGCATTTCACCGCTACACCAGGAATTCCACTTCCCTCTCCCATACTCAAGCCCTTTAGTTTCAAATGCACTTCCGGGGTTAAGCCCCGGGCTTTCACATCTGACTTAAAAGGCCGCCTACGCGCCCTTTACGCCCAATAATTCCGAATAACGCTTGCACCCTCCGTATTACCGCGGCTGCTGGCACGGAGTTAGCCGGTGCTTCCTTCAGTGGTACCGTCAGTGAAAAATGATATTAGCATTTTACATTTTCTTCCCCCTTGACAGAGCTTTACGACCCGAAGGCCTTCATCACTCACGCGGCGTTGCTGCGTCAGGGTTTCCCCCATTGCGCAAAATTCCTCACTGCTGCCTCCCGTAGGAGTCTGGACCGTGTGTCAGTTCCAGTGTGGCTGATCATCCTCTCAGACCAGCTAACCATCGAAGCCTTGGTAGGCCATTACCCTACCAACAAGCTAATGGTACGCGGGCTCATCTCCAAACAGTAGCTTACATGTAGAGACCACCTTTGATCTTTAAAACCGAAGTCTTAAAGATATTATCCGGTATTAGCTCGCCTTTCGGCGGGTTATCCCCAATTCGGAGGTAGATTACCCACGCGTTACTCACCCGTGCGCCACTTTACTATCTTTAGCAAGCTAAAGAGTTCTCGTACGACTTGCATGTGTTAAGCACGCCGCCAGCGTTCATTCTGAGCCAGGATCAAACTCTCCAATTAAAATTATCAATTACGCCTGCCTTCCGGCAGTTGCAATGAATTAACTGCGAAACCTAACTCACAAGCTGTCACTATTTAGTTTTCAAAGATCAAAAAGAACCATTAAAATAATGGCTTTTTAAGCCCATACTGTCAAAAAGAAACAGTTGGGAACTTTTATTATATGAAATCGATCTATTTTGTCAATGTTTTTTTAATATTTTTTTTAAATTTGTGCCAAAATCCTCATCTTTTTAGAACAAAATAAACGTAATTTCTAAAATTAATTTCTGCCTTTGTCAAGGCTTATTTTTAATTATTTTTATTTTATGATACCGTTTTTTTCCTGCCCTTAATAGTATTTCCATGTCAACAATATCGCTATCGGTTAATAGGTAATCAAAGGATTTTATCCGCTGGCCGTTAACATATGCCCCTCCCTGCTCAATGAGCCTTCTGGCCTCACTTCCCGATTTTGATAGACCTACCATATGATACAACTTAAATGCCGGAATACCCTCTTTTAACCGGTCTATCTCTCTGTTTGAATGTGGGGTCGAATCAACACCCCCTGCCGCTTCAATCTCTAAGGCCGGTAAAACACCACCATTTCGATGAATCGAACTTGACGGCAGAATGTCTTTAGGTACAACTTGAGTGCCAAATTGGCTTTTAGCATCATTATATACATTGATCGCCTCTTCCTTTCCGTGAGCAATCTGAGTGGTTTCAAATGCCAGGGCAACCTTAGCGCTGTTTAAATCGGCACCGCTTAATTTCTCAAGCTCCTTGATCTCTTCCATGGGCAAAAATGTGAACAGAGCCATAAATCTGGCTACATCTCTATCATCTGTATTTACCCAGTACTGATAATAATTATATGGCAAGGTTCTGGCCGGATCAAGCCACACAGCACCTTCAGCTGTTTTACCCATCTTTGCGCCGCTGCTGGTAGTTATTAACGGAAAGATAATCCCAAATACGGTTTCTTGACGAACCCTTCTAATCAGATCAACTCCGGCAACAATGTTGCCCCATTGATCACTCCCTCCCATCTGCAATTTACATCCATAACGATCATAGAGCTCCAGAAAATCATAAGCCTGTAAAAGCATATAATTAAATTCAATAAAATTAAGGCCTTCTTCGGATTCAAGGCGCATTTTATAGCTTTCGGCTTTTATCATACGATTAACAGAAAAATGTCGTCCGAAATCTCTTAAAAAAGGTATATATTCTAATTTAGTCAGCCAATCGGCATTGTTCAACATCAGCGCCTTGTCATCGCTAAAGTCGATAAAACGAGACAGCTGTTTTTTAATACCCATTGCGTTCTCATCCACCATCTCAGGCGTTAGAAGCTGACGCATTTCGGTCTTTCCACTGGGATCACCCACAAGGCCTGTCCCGCCTCCTATAAGCGCTATAGGACGATGGCCGTGTTTTTGCATATGTGCAAGTGACATTATCGGAACAAGGCTCCCCACATGGAGACTGGATGCTGTAGGATCAAAACCGATATAACAAGTCACTTGCCCGGCTTCGAGATATTGGTCCAGCGCTTTCTCATGTGTTGTCTGATCAATAAAACCTCTTTCTTTAAGAATATCGATCAAATTCGCCATGTTATTTTCACCTCATTCATAATTTTCAAGTTATTTGTTTGCGTACTCTACGGCCCGGGTTTCACGTATAACGGTAACCTTGATCTGGCCTGGAAAGGTTAGAGACTCTTCAATTTTTTTGGCAATATCTCTGCTGAGAAGCGTGGACTCTTCATCAGAAATAATACCACTTTCGACAATAACCCTGAGTTCCCTTCCGGCCTGAATGGCATAAGTGTTCGCAACCCCATTAAATGATTTCGCTATATTTTCAAGATCTTCCAACCTTTTGATATAATTTTCAAGCAGCTCCTTACGAGCTCCGGGCCTTGCCCCTGATAAAGCATCAGCAGCTTGTATCAACAAATCATACACCGAACTCGGCGGCACATCCTCATGATGAGCGGCAATGGCATGCACGACCTCAGGTGTTTCACCAAATTTGTTTGCAAGCTTAGAACCGATTATAGCATGCTGGCCTTCAACCTCGCGGTCAATCGCCTTTCCGATATCATGCAATAATCCCATGCGTCTCGCCAGTTTCGAGTTAAGTCCCAATTCAGATGCCATAATACCGCTTATAACACCCACTTCGACCGAATGCTGCAGAACATTCTGAGCATAACTGGTACGAAACTTTAATCGACCGATATAGTTAATAAGCTCGCTATGAATACCGTGAACACCTAGATCAAAGGCCGCCTGTTCTCCAGCTTCTTTTATGGTTAAATCAACCTCTTTCCCAACTTTTTTAACAACATCCTCAATGCGAGCCGGATGAATCCGACCATCCGCTATTAATCGCATCAGTGAAAGCCTGGCAACCTCGCGTCGAACCGGATTAAAACCAGACAAGATAACCGCCTCAGGTGTATCATCAATGATAAGATCAATGCCGGTCGCCGCCTCAAGTGCACGAATATTTCGACCTTCTCTCCCGATTATTCGCCCTTTCATCTCATCATTTGGAAGTTGAACCACTGAAACAGTATGTTCAGCAACGAAATCTCCAGCGTACCTTTGGATAGCAGTAGCCATGATCTTTGTGGCTTTTTTTGTTGCCTGCTCTTTTGTTTCATTTTCTATCCTTTTAATAATTTTGGCGCCTTCATATCGTGCCTCGTTTTCCATGGCTCTAACCAGAAGTTCCTTGGCCTGGCCCGCCGTTAAACCGGAAATCTTTTCGAGCTGTCTTTTCTGTTCTTCAATAAGCTCATTATATTTAATTTTAGTCCGACCTATTTCTTCCTCTCTGATCCCAAGCTTTTTCTCTTTTCGCAAAATGTCCCGTTCTCTGAATTCGAATTGATCTGTCTTTCGATCGATATTCTCCTCTTTTTGTATCAACCGTTGCTCTTTTTCTTTCAATTCATATTTAGTCTCTTTAGTATCAGCATCAAAGTCACTTTTCATCTTGAAAAGTTTGTCTTTGACCTCCAGTTGGGCTTCTTTTATCAGAGTTTCTGATCTCTTCTTGGCATCCTCTAATATTCGCGAAGTCTCCCTTTCAGCCGCCTTAACTTTTTGAGCTACAATTATCCCTTTAACCCAATAGGCAATCGCAAAGCCTATCACGAATGCAATCATGCCTATTAATAAATTATATTCATTCATTAGCCTACTCCCCGGAAATATTCATATTTAACACTCTCATCGAGATTAAACATTTAAGTTTCAATAGGTTAAATTTGATATCAGATAAAACTAAATTACCCGCTATACGATACGACCTATGAAAAATCTTATTATGAGAAAGATTATGAATGAGAAATTTAGGAGGAAAAAGGTAAGGTGGTTAAAAAGCTGCTTATGTCTGTATGACCTTAACGATTCAATAGATTTGGACAGGCACTTCCTTCCGCATCAGATTGATAGCTATTCTTTGATCTGAATTAAGCAGGACCCCCGCTACAATGCCGTGTTGGAAGGTCTTTGAACCAATAAAATAAGGTGGGCTCCTTTTAATTTCTTTAGGCTTTTCTGTACAAGCAGAACATGCTCACCAAAATCAGGGAAGGCTCCCTTTAAATAGATGTTGGGTCAAAGAACATCTTCCAATCACAAACATGGCAGGGGTCAAATGCCTGGTTTAAAAAACATTAAGATCACATTTTAGCCCGGGAGGATAACAAAAACTGCCTGGGTTTGTCCTTGATAAATACAGGCATTAAGGGAGAAAAGGGAAAACATAACCTATATTAGTGGTATCAACTTGTTAAAAACCTTTAATCACTTACCGCAACATCCAATGCACGTATCAGGTTCGTTGATTGTTTAGAAATATTTATCAACAAGTCTGAATGTTTTTTTTTAAGCTCAATATTTTCACTGGCAATATTAAGTGCAGCTAAAATCAAAGTCACAAATTTAGTATCAGATGATTTACTCGAATGTTGAGTTCCAAATCTGGTCACTTCTTTGACAAGGTAATCAGCAACCTCTTTAGCATTGGTTATGTCTGATTCTGTTTTAAATGTATAAGGCTGCCCAAAAAGTTCTATTGTTACAAGTTGTTCCAATGAATAAGTTCTTCTACCTTCCTAAGATCATCCCTTTTGGCCTCTATTCAACCTCTGTAATATCCTCTAGTCTGACCAAAAGACTATCAATCTTTGACCGGATCAAAGCCTTTTCTTGTGTGTAATTGGTTTCAGCATCAACCTTACCTTGAAGCTCTTCCTCCAACCTCTTAATTTTATTCCTAAGTTCTAGGTTTGTCGCTTCAAGTGACTTATAAACGTCGATTAATTTTTCAACTTTTTTTTCAATTTCTTCAAATTGTGTTAAGATAATTTCGTTATCCAACCTTACACCTCATAATCTGTTTGTTTAATATAATCTTTTATATAAGCGAAAGTCAAGATTTATTCCTTACCCGGTTACGCAAAATGTTTTCAACCGTCATAAGGTCATATATGGTGTTAACCCCAACAGTCTCCTCGCTATCATCACCAATAAGCACCCCCACAACCTTTCCTTCCCTATATCCTAATTCAATAATATCAGTTAGATAAAACTCACCTTGTACGTTATTGGATTTAATTTTTTTCAATGAATCAAACAAAATTTCTTTTTTAACGCAATATATTCCGGTATTAATCGTTTTTATCCTCTTTTGCTCAGCGGATGCATCCGCTTCTTCTACTATTCCTGACACATTCATTTTTTCATCAAACAAAACCCTTCCGTAACCTTTGGGATTTTCGATTGTAACGGCTAAAAGTGATATGTCTCGGTTAGCTATAATATGATCTTTTAAAAGCCGCATAAC
>JBARSG010000660.1:0-2289 GCA_049644625.1 Desulfobacterales bacterium
TTGATCAGCTTATTACCGGTTGGCTGGATATCGGCATCACCGGTGCAACCGTGGCGGAAACCACCGACCTGCTTCAATTGATAAGCCATCACATTCCTATTTTCGCGGGTTTTCGGTCTCTCACCAGCGGTGGAATGATCCACAATAAAACCCTTTTTACGGCCATTGAAAACCAGGAGACTCTTGACAAGGCGGTTGCCTACCTTGAAATGATTTGTGCCCAAACCGGAAAACCTCACCAGGGGGTATATTTCATTGCCCCCATTAAAGCCTTTGGACGACTGGGTCTGGAGGTTGACAAGATGGAGCACCGAAACCATATGGAAAAAAAACTCGGCAAGCCGTTGAAAGAAAAAGTCAGAAAAGATTCGAGTTGATAGGGTTACTCTTGTTCCACCTCGCCTGCCGTTTTCAGGGCTATTTTGAATGTTATGGGCCCCACCACCTGATTAATTGTGATTACCGCCAGTACCAGCGTTGTCAGATAATCCCCGAGTTCAGGGAATCGGCGTTGCGCCAGTTGGGCTAAGCCAATGGCCACTCCTGCCTGAGTAATGTATGCCATCCAGGCAATCCGTCTGTGTTGAGGAGGGTCCCGGTTAAGAATACCTGCAAACCATGTGGACCCAAAAATACCGATAGTCCGGATTATAAACAGAAATGCTGCCAAAGGCCACGTCATGCACAGCGCATCAAGATTGAGCGATGCCCCTGCCAGTGAAAAGAAAAGCACAAAGATGGGTAATTCAAAGCGCCCCAGGCCTTCCATAAAAATGTGGCCGCACTTGCTGAAATTTTGAACCGTAAATCCTGCACTGATGCAAATCAGCAAGGGCTCAAGATGCAGCGAAATAGCAAAATGGGCCTCCATGAACTGATTAAACCAGATGGAGGCCTTAAACACGGAGAAGGCAAAAAACAAAAGAAACAGGGAAAGGTCGTGACCCACCCTTTCAACATATAAGGAAATACCTTTTCCAAGCACGATCCCGAGGGCCAGTGACCCCGCTACCGCCAGGGTTAAGACGGTGACCATCCGGAAATCTACACCAGTGCCGGCGCCTAAGATTATTTCCGACACGGTCATGGCCAGTGTAAAGAAGACGATAATCAGCACGTCCATGGCCACGGTAACGCCAAGAACGGTTGTCGTAAACACGCCGGCAGCCCGGCATTCATTGATAATTGCGATTGCGGACGAAGGCGACCGCGCCACGGCTATGACACCCAGGAGACAGGCTATTACTATTGTCTGAGAATAGGTGAAATTGGGCATAAGGTTCAACCGGTTCCCTATGAAAAAGAAGGAAAAAGATACAAGAGCAAATACCATGAGGGTGAGCAGAAGAATATTTACGGCAATGGCCTTGCCGCGTTTTCTGAGAAACAGATTGACGAGCCAGAATCCCACGAAAAAATTCGTAAGAGCTGAATGCCAGAAAGATGATGATGAGCAGGGCAAAAGTAACTTTCATTACGAGACGTTATCCACGAGTTTCATCCGCCTTCGGCGTGATTTTTCAGCAAAAAATTAATTATACATGACGCGGCAATATTTTCATAATCTAAAGTGTTACGTTTTCATTAATTTCCGCATAGTTTCCAACAATGATATAATATTTCAGACATCATAATTGGTGGTTGTCAAGTACGGATTATCTGAATGCGACAATTTTTTTCTAATTTTTACAATGTGTAAATAATCCTGACATACCCGCCACGCAAATCTCATCTTAAAAATATCC
Source organism: Desulfobacterales bacterium (assembly GCA_049644625.1). Lineage (GTDB taxonomy): Bacteria > Desulfobacterota > Desulfobacteria > Desulfobacterales > UBA11574 > S5133MH16. Next base: position 1,746 of record JBARSG010000660.1, read on the forward strand.
CGCATTAAAATAATCCTATTGATTTAGAATGTTAGTCATGCCTCCCCTTATTGCTATATTTGGCATGGAGATTGCTCTCTTTACTTGTACCTTTTAAAAAGGGGTAGGCAGGGAAATTTTAATAATGTTTTATAAAAGAAAATCAATATATCAAAATCTTCAAAGAAAGATCATGCTCATCATCCTGTGTGTTTCCATTATTCCTCTGGTCTCTCTTGGAGAAACAATCTATTATCGGTTCGCCAGAACATATGGGGAAAAGATTGAAGATCAGATAAAATACCGGGCAAGATCCCGGTCTGATGCGGTGGAAGTTTTTTTAAGGGAACGAACCGCCATCCTTGCCACCATTGTGGACACTCATGCTTTTGATTATTTAAAACAGCAAGAGAATCTTAACCGAATATTTAAGGTAATCAGCCGGCGTACGGACGGCCTGATTGATTTAGGTGTTATCGACAGCGCCGGTCAACACCTGGCATATGCCGGGCCGTATAATTTAAAAGGATTAAATTATTTTCAACAGGCCTGGTTTAATGAGGTT
>JBARSG010000661.1:0-6043 GCA_049644625.1 Desulfobacterales bacterium
ATTCCTGCTCTCAGGAAGGAATTGACCAAAGAAACGCCGCGTTTTGTTATCCGGCGGAACTTTCACACGGTTTTTTTCACTCGCTTCTTGAAATGGAACATCCTCCGGAATACATCTTTCTGCCTCATTTTAAAGCACTTCCTGTTTCAGATGGAAATTCCAGTTCCCAGGTATGCCCATTTGTTCAGGGGGAAACTTTCTATCTTAAAACCACATTTCGCCAAAAGCTTGCCCAATTAAAAGCAAAAGGAACAAAAGTCCTGACCCCGCTTCTGGACTTGACAAAAGGGTTGGAGACGGCCCGGGAACCGTTAATTAAAACCGCCGTTCAAATGGGATTAAGACGTAAAATGGCTTCGGCGGCTTTTGGAAGCGCATTGAAACGGCAGACGGAATGTATGGCTGAGATGAAACAAATTGGGGAAAGGGCTCTAAAGGAACTGGAAGTCGATCCGGATAAGACCGCGGTGGTGATTTTCGCCCGGTCGTACAACGGATTTGTTGAAGAAGCTCACATGGGCATTCCCCACAAGCTTGCATCCAGAGGCATCCTGGTTATACCGTTCGATTTTCTTCTGTTTGATAATGAAAAATCAAAGCGTCATATGTACTGGGGAATGGGCCAGCGTATCCTTCAGGCCGCCCGGATAGTGAAACGGCATCCCCAACTTTTCGGCACCTTTATAACCAACTTTTCCTGCGGCCCGGATTCGTTTATTATCGGATATTTCAGGGATATCATGGGTCGTAAACCTTCCCTGACCCTTGAGTTGGACAGCCACACGGCCGACGCGGGTCTGGAAACCCGGGTTGAAGCGTTTCTTGACATCGTTACCGCATACCGGCAGTTGCTGGCAGAAAAGAAGATTTTCCATAAAAAACGAAAATTCAATCTTGCCCGTATAGTTTTGGATAAAGGTGTTCCTAAAGTAATTACCTCCTCCGGTGAGACGTTGCCGATGACCGACCCACGGGTTACAGTTCTGGTACCGTCTATGGGTAAAATTGCATCGGAGTCACTGGCCGCAGTATTGCGGGGAGTCGGTTTTAATGCCAAAGCTCATCCACCGGCGGATGAAACGGTGCTGAAATTGGGGCGTGCCAATACATCCTGCAAAGAGTGTTTGCCTTTGATACTCACCACAGGGACGCTGCTCAATTTTATTCGTAAGGAAAAGCGGGACTCCAATATTGTGGTCTATTTTATGCCTACCGGATCGGGACCCTGCCGATTCGGACAGTACTATATTTTTATGGAAGACCTGGTAAGAAGGCTCGGGATACCTGATGTGGCTCTTTTTTCCCTGACGTCTGAAAATTCTTACACAGGAATGGGGAACAACTTCCAGCTAAAAGTATGGTGGGGTATTATTGTGTCCGATGCCATGGAAGACATCAGATCGATGATACTGGCCAATGCCACAGATGTCGGAGCTGCAATAAACATATTCGATCAAGAGTGGGAGTTAATAATTGGCCAATTTGAAAAAGGAGATTTTGCTCCGCTGGAAAAACAGCTTGACTCTACCGCACAGCTTCTCAAACGGATTCACATGAAGCGTCCCATAGAAGAAGTGCCCACTATCGCCCTTGTTGGCGAGATATTTGTGCGACGGGATGGATTGTCCCGCCAGTATTTAACAGAGCGTCTCGCAGAAAAAGGGTTTGCCACTACCTGTTCTCCCATTGCCGAGTGGATATTATATACCGACTTTTTGGTGGACAAAGGTCTTGTCGATTATAACATGTCAAAAATGGAAAAGCTGGAATTTGTGCTGAGGAAAAGAACTATGGCCCGTTACAAAAAGCGTATTAAGGGCATGCTGTCCCGTTCGGGCTTCATTCACAAAGAACCTCTCAAAATTAAATCTGTCATTAATAACGCTGCACCCTATATATCGCCAAGGCTGGCCGGTGAAGCTATTCTGACAGTGGGTAGCTCCCTAGCCGAGATAGCCTCACACGCATGCGGCGTGATCGCCATCGGTCCCTTTGGCTGCATGCCCAACCGCCTGTCAGAAGCCCTCCTTAATGAGGCCATGAACCGTGAAGGGAAACTGGCAACCAATCCGAAGAATGGCCGGCTTCGATCAGTGCTGGCAAATATTGATGACCTTCCTTTTCTTGCAATTGAAAGTGACGGTTCTCCTTTTCCTCAGGTGATCGATGCAAAACTGGAAACATTCTGTTTGCGAGCGGAGCGATTACATAACATTATGCTGGAAGCAGGTAACTAAGGTGAAGGGCCAGGCAAACGCATTTGAATCCCAATACAGGGAGAACGCTCCGCTGCACCGAAATCAAATGCGTTTGCCCTGGGGGAAGGGCCTTTGGTTTATAATTTTCTTGACAATACAATCTTAAATGCATAATTTCATGTGTTTGGAAATTTGTGTTGGTTACCAAAACAATATTGTTAAAATTATAACTTGCATCCTCTACAATTAAATTTTAAGTGCCGGGAAAGAAAAAAACCGGTGAGTAAGGAGGGTTCAACACCATGAATGAATTGCTGGCTCCTGGCGGAAGTCTTGCAATGGTGAATGCCGTTTTTGGCAGCGGCGCCAATGCCGTATATGTGGGAGCAAAAGGTTTCAGCCGCAGAAAATGCGTTTGGGAACTGGAAGACAGTGAGATTAGGGATGCGGTTCGAATTGGAAACGACCATGGGGGCAAGGTTCGGGTTGCTATTAACGCGGAAGTACAGGAAAAACATTTTATCCGTGTGTTGAGTAAAGTCGCCAAATGGGCACAATATGGCGTAGAAGGGGTTATTGCCAAAACCCCTGAACTCATGCGGCTTATAAAACTCAACTATCCGGATTTGGTCATCCACGCCAGTGTGGGCTGTAATATCCAGACCCGGGAACAGATGGAATATTATCGTGAGGCCGGCGCCACCCAGATTGTTGCCAGTAGCGAAATCGACACCGTGGAAAAATTGAGGGAGTTTAAAAAAACGGCTGATGAAGTCGGCGTTTTGACGGAAATACTGATTCATGGCAACCGATGCATCGGTGGTGTGGGCAATTGCCTGTTTCACGAATTCACCAGCGATTCATATATAAAAAAAATTCGCCACGATGAGGACGGCAATGAAATCGTTGAATATGAGGGTTGGCCGGACAGAAGCGGCAGTTGCTTTCGGTTCTGCTTGTTAACTGAGGCTCAGCGTGAAAAACTAATGCAGCGCAAAAAAAAGAGTGTTGAGGAAATCGCTATCATCAATGAAAAAATCCGCCGCAGGCCGAATGTCGCCTTTGCCATCAGGGGTGAAGAACTGAAACAATATGTTGATCTGGGTTTGCAAACCCTTAAAATACAGGGGCGTGAATATCCGGTAGCGTTGATTTCAGAAATGATACATGCATATCGCCTTCTCATAGGCGGATATGTGAAGGGAAAAAATGCCGGTGATCCGGAAATGTCGGATGCAAATGAGAGTATTCGTCATCTGGCACAGGATCGTGACCGGGCCCGCATGGAAAAAACCCGAGAACTTCATCAGCAAATCAAAGGGATTTAGACGCCGAACATGACTAAAGTATACGTTGTTCGCCATGGCCAGACCGCCTGGAATCTGGAGGAAGTATTTAGAGGACGCATGGATATTCCTCTGGATGAGACCGGAAAAAATGAGGTGCATCTGGCCGGTGAAGCTTTAAAAGATGAAACCATTCACGCCATTTACAGCAGCCCCCTTTCCCGCTCCATGGAAACGGCTGAAAATATAGCCAAATTTCAGAACATCGATGTAACTCCTCTTGAAGCCATTATCGATATCAGTTACGGCGATTGGGAAGGGGTCAGCCTTGATGAAGTACGGAAAAAATATCCGGATCTTTATGATCTCTGGTTGAAGGAGCCCCATAAGGTCAGCTTCCCCAACGGAGAGAGCCTGGAGCAGGTACGTGTGCGCACACAGAATGCCATTGATGACTTGCTTGAAAAACATAAAAATGAAAATATCGCCTTAGTGGCTCACCGGGTTCCGAACAAGGTGATCTGTTGCAGCCTTTTGGGGATCGAAAACAGTAATTTCTGGCGGATTCAACAGGATACCGCCAGCACCAACCTTTTCACTTATAAAAACAATCAATGGATCATTTCGTATCTTAATGATACCTCTTATCTGAAAGTTTTGGGGAAACTCGCCCTGTCCGATTTTTAATAGGAAAAATTTATGAAAAAAACCGGCGTGTTTTACCATCCCAGCTTCAGCCGCAGGAGCTATCTCACCCGGGGAGCACGGCTGGAAGATTTCCCCGGAGCCATTGATCACCTTCTCTCTCGCGATAATGTTATCCTCTATGAATCACCGCCAATAGAAGAAGAATGGATCTTGAAAGTGCACACTCCGGAACTGATCCGGGGTGTGGAGGCAGACCATCTCTGCTCAACAGCCTGGCATTCGGTGGGCGGCGTGGTGCTGGCCGGAGAAAAGGTCTGCACTGGGGAAATTGACAATGCATTTGCCCTCATCGGTGCAGGCGGACATCATTCAGGGAGAGACTATTTTGGCGGGTATTGCTGCTTTAATGATGTGGTCATAACCATCACCTATCTACGCGAAATTCATAATATTCAACGGTTTGCAATTATGGACACGGACGCCCACCACGGAGACGGCACACGGGACCTTCTCAGAAACGATCCTGATGTTCTCCACGTCTGTTGTTGCGGTATGGAGTACGAGTCACCGGACGGCACTAAAGTTGATATCCGCGCGCCGGGAAGCCCCTGGGGATTCTGGGGCAGGGGCGACACCGTCAACAATATAGACGAACAATATGCCGACAACGTAAAGACCGAGTTCTATCCACGGGTTAAAGATTTTAAGCCCGACCTGATCTTCTGGTATTTCGGATTTGATACCCATCGGGGAGATTACGGCAGCCTGGGGTTGAGCGGCCGCTGCTATCAGGAGATTGCCCGCTTTATGAAAAAAACCGCCGAAGAAGTATCTGAGGGCCGTCTGGAAGTGGTTTTAGGGGGCGGCTCCAGAACCGACATTGCGACCAATGTCATTCCACCGATTATAGAGATTCTAGCAGAAGCCTAAGAAAACGAGGACGTTTTTCAACGGCCTCGGAGTTTACCCACGGTAATAAGATACAATACTGTCTCTTCTTCACCGTCAACTCCCAACAATTCATTGATGTCATCATCATAAAAAGCACCGATGGGGCAGGAACCGAGATCCATGGCAGTTGCAGCCATCTGAACGTTCTGGCAGACATGGCCCAAATCCATGGGGATGTAACGCACCGTACGGTCGCGGTATTTGACCATACACCGGAGCATCATTGCCGTCCAGATAATAACCACCGCTGCCCGCCTCACCACGGGCTGACCCAGACTGGCAGCGGTAAGTGCGTTATTGAAGTCGCCCTCCTGCAAGCGTTCCAGAGCAAAATCAGCCACGTTAAAATGGTAAATTCCTTGGGGAGCGTCTTTAACTTTGTCAATATAAAGATAGGTTTCAAAGGGATAGAGAGCTCCGGCAGAGGGAGCGGTGCGTAAAAGATATATCCCGGTCCGCGCGGTCACGCCCTGGGCCGCCCACATTATTTTGGACAATTCATCGAGGCTTAACGGATCAGTTGTGTAATCGCGTTCAGATCGACGTTTGGCCAGACATTGCCATAGATCAGCCTTACGGCTCAGATCAGGCTCTGGTAATTGAAGACGTTCCGCCTCGGGATAAGTTTTGAATCGATGAGTCGCCGGAATAGAACCCAGATTATCCCTCATGGGTCTGTCCCGGTGATACTTGGAACCCTGCACATAACCAAAGGCAAGACCCTGTTTATAAAGTGTCATTTCTTGCTCCTTGCATTTTAATGGAAGAATTCTTACACGGCCATATGGTGGAATGTTTAAAGTCTAAAAAGATTTGCAATTTTGTGTCAATGTATTTAAATATAAAAAACAATGGAAGACTTTAAAAATAAAGCTTTGGGACTCGCTTCAACGGCACTGGGTTGGACGGACCAGGCGATCCGGAAATTTATGTCACACGAGTCTCTACCCAAACCTATAG
>JBARSG010000662.1:0-10898 GCA_049644625.1 Desulfobacterales bacterium
CCGGGTTCATACCATAGACCCGGTTCCCGGAACCGATGATCTTGAGGTCCGGTATGCGACCGAGAGTGGCGAACTGAAAACCGAAATTTTCGATATGATTGTACTGTCGGTGGGGATGGAGATATCGTCGGAAACGATCGATCTTGCAAATAATCTCGGCATTGAGCTGACAGAAGGAAATTTTTGCGAAACCACGGATTTTCAACCTTTTGCAACATCAAGAGACGGCGTATTTGTCTGTGGTGCTTTTCAAGGACCCAAAGACATTCCTGAGTCTGTCGTGGAAGCCAGCGCAGCCGCCTGCAGTGCCGGTGTCAACCTGGCGCCTGCACGGGGGTCTCTTGTCAAAGAGAAAGAATTTCCTGATGAAAGTGATGTAACCGGTGAGGAACCACGCATCGGAATTTTTGTATGTAATTGCGGTATCAATATCGGCGGAATTGCCGATGTTCCTGCCATTGCTGAATATGCCAGGGGGTTGCCAAATGTGGTTTATGTTGAGGACAATCTTTTTACCTGCAGCCAGGACACCCAGGATAAAATGATAGAGGTGATCAGGGAACAGAGCTTAAACCGCATTGTTGTGGCTGCATGTACACCTCGAACCCATGAACTGTTATTTCAGGAGACAATACGTAATGCAGGCCTAAATGAATATCTGTTTGACATGGCCAATATAAGGAACCAGTGCACATGGGTGCATTCGGATGACAAAGAAAATGCCACGGAAAAATCCAAAGATCTGGTGCGGATGGCTGTTGCCAGGGCTTCTTTGCTGGAACCCATCCCCGATATATCGGTGGATGTTAACCCGTCTGCGCTTATTATCGGTGGTGGTATAGCCGGAATGACCACAGCCCTCGGTTTTGCGGATCAAGGTTTTCCGGCAATCATAGTGGAAAAATCATCAGTTCTCGGCGGTGCGGCAAGGGATCTTACCAAGACTTGGAAGGGCCAGGACATTCAACAATACCTTTCCGAGCTGGTGGATAAAGTTGAGCAGCATTCGGATATAAAGGTGTTGCTAAACGCCGAGGTGGCTGGCGCTTCCGGGTTTGTGGGCAACTTTGAAACTCAGGTGGCTGTAGGAAACCAGACAAAGACCGTCGAACACGGAGTTGTCATCGTTGCAACCGGCGGCAAGGCGGCCGATACGGAGGAATACCTTTACGGTAAGAATCCCAGGGTTACCCGCTGGCATGATCTGGAACATGATCCTGAAAAATTAAAGAATGCGGAAATTATTGTATTTATCCAGTGTGTGGGATCACGGGACGAAAACCGACCTTATTGTTCCAGGATTTGCTGCACGGGTTCCATATTACAGGCGATTTCCATAAAAGAAAGCAACCCGGATACAAAAGTATTTATCCTTTACCGTGACATTCGAACTTATGGCGAAAAAGAGTATCTTTACAAAAAAGCCAGAGAGATGGGAGTTGTCTTTGTACGATATTCGCTGGACAACAAACCCAAGGTCACGGAAATAGAAAATGGTCTTCAAGTCGATGTCTTTGATCCAATTTTGCAAAAGAATTTAAGAATACAGGCAGACTATGTGAATCTGGCGACTGCTATTGAGCCGGCCCAGAACCAAAAGATTTCCGAGTTCTATAAAATTCCGCTCAATGCCGAAAACTTTTTTATGGAAGCCCATGCCAAGCTGCGACCGGTGGAATTCGCTAACGATGGAATCTTTTTGTGCGGACTGGCCCATTATCCTAAACCCATAGAAGAGAGCATTTCCCAGGCCATGGCGGCTGCAAGCAGAGCAACCACGATACTTGCAAAAGGTTCCGTTCAGATTTCTCCGCTGGTATCTCAGGTAGATGCTGAAAAATGCATAGGGTGCGGTCTTTGTTCGGAAATTTGTGCCTTCAACGCCATTATGCTCGAAGAAATTGAAGGCAAGGGATATCGGGCAAAGAATATTTCGGCTTCCTGCAAAGGGTGCGGGCTGTGTGCCTCTTCTTGTCCACAGCAGGCCATCGATATGCTCCATTTCCGGGATCGGCAAATCGTCGCTTCGATTTGTGCAGCGGTGTGAAGGGTCAAATAATCGAATCGTCCAACGATCCCGGTGAAATGGTCTTGCCGGAATGTAACGGGGCGGACAAAGGATAGATGATAAATAACGAGGTGGTATAATGGAGGAATTTGAGCCAAAAATAGTTGCTTTTCTATGTAACTGGTGTGCCTATGCCGGTGCCGATCTGGCAGGTGTTTCACGGTTGCAGTATCCACCCAACATAAGAACCGTGCGCGTCATGTGTTCGGGCAGAGTCGACCCACTGTTTGTTCTGCAAGCTTTTAAACAGGGATGTGACGGCGTACTGGTAGCCGGGTGACATTTCGGTGATTGCCATTACCTGGAGGGTAATGTTCAGGCCGAAAAAAAGATCCGTTTAACTCGAAAATTGCTGGATCTGGCCGGTATCGGAAAACAAAGGCTGCATCTGGCCTGGGTTTCGTCGGCTGAAGCCCAGCGGTTTGTAGAGGTCGTTACCAAAACGACCGATTCGGTTAAAGCACAAGGGAAATTCGATCCCAAAGTTTTTGCTTTTGAGCTTGCTGCAGCGGAGTTGACTCTGGCCGAAGAAACACTCAGATGGATGGTCGGAAAAGAAGTAAAAATCACGACAAAAGGGGATGTTTTCGGACGCCGGTGGGATACGGATACTTTTGAATCCATACTCGATTCGTTGCTTGAAAGAGTATATCAGAAAAATCTGATTCTCCAAGCAGTTAAAGAAGGACATACCTCTGTGAGAGATATCCATAAAAAAATCGGGCTTGACCTTAAAAGAATTTCATGCCTTCTGGCCGATATGGAGAATACGAACATCGTCGAGTTTGTCGGTATGAAAGAGAGTAAACCAATTTTTGCAGCACTGTGAGGATTCACTAATGAAGGTTGAAGATTTTATTTGATGGATCAATCTGCAATCGAACATCTAAAATCTTCAATGAATAAAGGGAGGAGAAATGACGAACAAAAGCGGATCGGTTATGGTTGTGGGTGCCGGAATTGCAGGCATGCAGGCTTCGCTCGATCTGGCCAACTCGGATTACAAGGTTTATCTGGTTGACAAGTCTCCCACCATCGGCGGAATGATGGCCCGGCTGGACAAGACGTTCCCCACTAACGATTGTGCCATGTGAGTGATTTCGCCCAAACTGGTCGAGGTCGGCCGGCATATGAATATTGAGCTGATTACGTGCAGCGAACTAAAGAGTGTTGAGGGGGAACCGGGAAACTTTAAGGCTTCATTGGTCAATTACCCCCGCTACATTGATCCGATTAAATGTACAGGGTGCGGAGATTGTGCCAGGCATTGCCCGGTAACCGCCGTTAACCAATATAATATGGGCCTTAATGACAGGAGAGCCACCTATATTGAATATCCCCAAGCGGTTCCTCTCGCCTTTGCCATTGATACCGAGACCTGTATCGGCTGCGGTTTGTGCGAGAAGATGTGTCTTGCCAAAGCGATCCGGTATGATGACAGAGAGCGCAAAACCACCGTTACGGTCGGATCTGTCATTCTGTCCGCCGGAAGTCGGGGATTTGATCCTTCCGGGCTTGACTATCTGGGATACGGTAAATATCCCAATGTGGTTACCAGCCAAGAGTTTGAAAGAATCTTGAGTGCATCAGGACCGTATTTTGGTCATTTGATGAGGCCGTTGGACCGGGAAGAGCCCAAAAGCATCGCGTGGTTGCAGTGCGTGGGTTCCAGGGATACCAACCGTTGCGGAAACGGCTACTGCTCTTCGGTATGCTGCATGTACGCCGTAAAAGAGTCCATGATTGCCAAAGAGCATGCCCATGGCGACCTGGATTGTGCAATTTTTAATATGGATATAAGGACGTTTGGCAAGGATTATGAAAAATATTATCTCCGTGCCCGGGATAAAGAAGGGGTTCGCTTTATAACGGCCAGGGTCCATACCATTACCGAAGTTCCTGAAACCGGCGATCTGATTCTTGAGTATGCCGACGAAAGCGGTACGATGAAACAAGAAACCTTTAATATGGTCGTTCTCTCGGTCGGACTGCAGATTCCGCCGGATACTGCGGAGCTGGCAAAACGCCTCAATGTTAAATTGAATAAATATAATTTTGTAGACAACACTCCCTTTACACCGGTGAGCACATCACGGCCGGGAATATATACGTGCGGGGTGTTGCAAGGGCCAAAGGACATCCCCGAATCGGTGGCCGAGGCCAGCGCCGCCGCCTGTTTGGCCGGCGCGGAGCTTGCTGAAGCAAGGGGAACAGAAATCCCTAAAGTTGAAATCCCCGAACAGATTGATGTTGCCGGGCAGAGGCCTCGCATCGGTGTTTTTGTATGTAACTGTGGGATCAACATCGGAGGGATCGTCGATGTCCCGGCTGTAAAAGACTATGCCGCGACGCTTCCGAACGTTGTCTTTACGGATGATAATCTGTTTACCTGCAGCCAGGACACCCAGGATAAAATCAAAGAAAAAATTATTGAGCATAAGTTAAACCGGGTGATTGTAGCTTCATGCAGCCCCAAAACTCACGAGCAGATGTTTATGGAAACGCTTGAGGCCTGCGGATTAAATAAGTATTTGTTTGAAATGGCAAATATCCGCAACCAGAATTCATGGATTCATTCCAAGGATCCGGAAACAGCCACGCAAAAGGCTAAAGACCTTGTTCGCATGTCTGTGGCCCGGGCTGCGACACTCCACCCGCTACATGAAAAAAAGATTCCGGTCATTAAGAGAGCGCTGGTCATCGGCGGTGGGGTGGCCGGGATGAATGCTGCGCTGGGTCTTGCAGATCAGGGCTTTCCGGTAGTCCTAATTGAAAAAGAGGAAAGACTGGGCGGAATGGCAAACCGCCTGATCGCCACCATCGAGGGAGCAGATGTGGGAAGTTACCTGGAAGGACTGATTGAAAAGGTGACAACCCACCCCCAAATACAGGTTCTGACCCGCTCCCTTATTGTCGGATTTTCCGGATTCAAGGGAAATTTTACAACCGAAGTTCTCGTGGGACCGGGCATGTATGAAAGAAAGATCGACCATGGCATCGTTGTTCTGGCTACGGGAGCCACTGAGTACCGCCCCAAAGAATTCCTATACGGCCAGGACCAAAGGGTCGTAACCCAGGTCGAGCTATCCAAACGTTTAAAAGAAAAAGGGGCCGAAGATCTAAACCGGGTGGTCATGATTCAGTGTGTTGGATCCAGAAACGGTGAGAATCCCAACTGCTCCAGGATTTGCTGTCAGAGCGCGATCAAGAATGCACTTCAAATTAAAAAACTTCAGCCGGACGCTCAAATCTTTATACTTTACCGGGATATCAGAACTTATGGGCTGCTGGAGGATTACTATACTGAAGCCAGGAAACTGGGAGTATTGTTTTTTCGATTCGATCCCGAAGATCCGCCGACCGTGGAATCATCTGAAGCGGGTGTGATGGTAACCTTTAAGGATCATGTGCTTGATTCCAGCCTTCGGGTTAGTGCCGACCTTCTGGCGCTGAGCGCGGGAATGGTGGCTGAAGACACCGAAGAACTCGCCTCCATCGTCAAACTGGCCCGAACCGCAGAAGGTCATTTTATGGAGGCTCATGTCAAGTTAAGGCCGGTGGATATGGCCACGGAAGGCGTCTTTGTTTGTGGGACCGCCCACAGCCCCAAACTTTTGTCAGAATCCATCTCACAGGCGCTTGCCGCTGCTTCCAGGGCAACTACTTTTCTATCCCAGCAAGAATTGACATTATCGGCGGTAACGGCACAGGTAAATGCGGATCTATGTGCGTCATGCCTTATATGCGTCCGGTCGTGCCCGTACCAGGTGCCGAGGATCAATGAAGACGGTGTCAGTGAAATCGATGTTGCGTTATGCCATGGGTGCGGTGTCTGTGCCGCGGAATGCCCGGCAAAGGCCATTGAACTGAATTGGTATGAAGACGTTCAAATACTGAGCAAGGTTGACGCGTTGCTCGAGGGTGTCATGTAGAATTGGAGTGAATCATAATTCAGGTCAAAAACAACTGGACATGCAGTTTGTGAACTAAATTTTGAATAGCCGAAATTGACGATTGTTGATTTATGATTGAAGATTTATGGAAACGCTTCGCTCTGTTTTTTATAAATTGATAGAATACCTTCAATCAACAATCATCAATCGAAAATCATCAATTTTCTGTTTTGTAAGCGTATACGAACTTAAACAATAGGATAGTGGCCGAATTAGCACCAAACCTATAGATTTAATTCAAAGGGGATATTATGAAGGAAGATTTCAAACCTATTATTATCGCGTTTTGCTGCAGTTTCTGAGGGTACACTGCTGCGGACCTGGCAGGTTCCATGCGCTTGCAATACCCACCTAATATAAAAATCATTCTCGTTCCATGCACGGGTAAGATAGATGTCCTTCATATCCTCCATTCCCTTGAAAAGGGAGCGGACGGCGTATATGCGGTAGGTTGTATGGAAGGAGATTGTCATTATAACAGCGGCAACCTCAGAGCCCGTAAACGGGTGGAACAGGCACAAAAAATTCTGGATACTATCGGTATCGGGGGGGAAAGGGCACAGATGTATAACCTTTCATCAAGCGAAGGGCCGCGTTTTGCCCAGTTCGCCGTTGAAATGGAGGAAAGAATCCGAAAATTGGGGCCCAACCCCATTAAACTGGCCAAAAAAAAGGCCGCATGAAACAAATGAAGCACTTCAATTAACATAGTTCGATCTTTAATGAAAGAGAGGTCTTATGATTGTCGCCGACAGAAAACCCATTGAAGAAATTATAGAGGAAGTCAAAGATCATGAAAAAATCCTCATCCTCGGCTGTAACGAGTGCGTCACGGTTTGTGAGGCAGGAGGGAAGAAAGAAGTCGGTGTTCTGGCTTCAGCCCTTAGGATGTATTTCCTAAACCAGGGACGGGAAGTCAAAATAGATGAAAAAACGTTGGAACGGCAGTGCGATCACGAATACCTCGAAGAGATTCGTGATGTGATGGATCAGTATGACGCTGTAGTTTCCCTTGCCTGCGGTGTCGGCGTCCAGTTCATGGCTGAAAAATACCACGACTGTCCAATTTATCCCGGAGTGGACACCTGTTTTTTGGGGGCTACTGAAAAACGAGGCTTGTGGACTGAACGGTGCCAGGCCTGTGGACAGTGCATTCTGGCGCGTACCGGGGGAATTTGTCCGGTCTCCCGCTGTGCAAAGCGGATTCTTAACGGCCCGTGTGGCGGTTCTGCTAAAGGCAAATGCGAAATTAATAAAGAAATCGACTGCGCCTGGGAATTGATCATCAATCGCCTCAAGGCACTGGACAAACTCGATGATTATGAAAAAATTGACCCCATTAAAGACTGGTCCACCGACAGGGCCGGGGGACCCAGAAAAGTTGTCAGGGAGGACGTACAGGAATGAAAGCAAAAACACCAAGCAAACTGGAAAAGATTCTGGCCGCCGGTCACCTGGCGGTTACGTCGGAGTGCGGTCCCCCCAGGGGTACTGATATTGAAGTGATTACAGAAAAGGCAAATCTGATCAAGGATTATGTAGATGCTATCAATATCACCGACAATCAGACATCCGTAACCCGCATGTGCAGCCTGGCCGCCTGTATTCAACTTAAACTCATGGGGCTGGAGCCGGTGCTGCAAATGGTGACGCGTGATCGAAACCGAATCGCCTTGCAGAGCGATATCCTTGGAGCGGCTTCGTTTGATATACACAATATCCTCTGTCTTTCCGGAGACCACCAGAGCTTTGGAGACTGCCCCACGGGTCAAAATGTTCATGATATTGACTCCATGCAGCTCATTCAAACCGTGAGGCTTATGCGGGACCAAGGCAAGTTCCTTGGTGGAGACGATATTAAGCGCCCACCCAAGATGTTCGTGGGGGCCGCTGCCAATCCTTTTGCCGATCCCTTTGAAATACGCGTTCCCCGATTGGCCAAAAAAATTGCCGCCGGCGTGGAGTTTATACAAACCCAGTGTATATACAACATGGAGAAATTCGAGCTCTGGTTGAAGATGGCCGGTGACCGTGGATTACTTGAGAAAGTCTATATTCTGGCCGGTGTGACCCCGTTTAAATCGGCCGGCATGGCCAAATACATGAAGAATCGGGTTCCCGGGATAGAAGTGCCGGACGAGTTGGTGAAAAGAATGGCAGATACACCCAAAGAAAAACAACCGGAGGAAGGGGTCAAAATCTGCATTGAGCAGATTCAGCACTTAAAAGAAGTGGAAGGGGTTCATGGGTTTCACGTTATGGCTATTGAATGGGAAGAAATGGTTCCCGAGATTGTGGAAAAATCCGGCCTATATCCCAGGCCGAGCGTGGAATGATTCCACACCCAATAACTGCTGAAAAAACAAATCAAAAAAAATCCGGAATCAAAAAAATCCGGAATCACAGCAAAGGAGGTACATGATGAGTGAAAAAAAGAGAATTCTTGTGGTGGATGATGAGCCTGATTTCTGCTCTATTGTCCAGGTCCAATTAGAAAAAGAGGGCTTCGAGGTCGAGATAGCTTACAGCGGCATTGAAGGTCTGGAAAAAGTACATGCCAATCCGCCGGACGCCATTGTTCTGGATGTCATGATGCCTGAGATGGACGGATACGAGGTATGCAGGAAGCTAAAAGGGGATGAGAAATGTGTTGACATTCCTGTGGTTCTGCTGACTGCTGTTGCATCTCATGTGACATCAACCCGCTATACCCACCATGACGGTATGAGTACCGAGGCTGATGACTATATTGCCAAACCGGCTTCAGCAGAGGAAATCACGGCGAGTATTAAACGGCTTCTCGAATAGTAAGAAATCATGGGTTGTCCGAAGCCCGCAATTTATGATTTTAAATTGAAGATTGACAACACGTAATCTTCAGTTTTCAACAGTCAATCTTCAATTTAAAGGAGGGAATAATGTCATCTCATGTTATTGAGATTAAAGGAAGCAAAAAAAGCATTTTTCTGGATAAGGTAAAGGAGCTTCTTCCGGAAGGAGGAAATCTCAATCTTTGCCTGACCTGCGGCGCCTGTTCTTCAGGGTGCCCTGCCACGGGACTGGAAAATATGGACCCCAGAAAGTTTTTGCGCATGGCCGCCCTGGGCATGGACGAAGAAGTTATGAGTACGCCTTGGGTCTGGATGTGCACCATGTGCACACGCTGCATTTATGTATGCCCCATGAAAATCGACATCCCGCAACTGGTCTTTAACGCTCGGAACAGCTGGCCCAGGGAAGAACGACCCAAAGGGATTATGGGGTCTTGTGACATGGCATTGAGAAACGATAGCTGCAGCGCTATGGGTACGGCTGAGGAAGATTTCAAATTCGTTGTAGAAGACGTGCTTGAAGAATACCAAGAAACGCAGCCTGAATTCAAGGACATGCAGGCGCCGATCAACAAGGAGGGGGCTGAGTTCTTTTTGAACCAGAACTCCAGAGAACCGGTGACCGAACCGGACGAAATGGTCCCTCTCTGGAAAATTCTACACCTGGTGGGAGCCGACTGGACGTACGGCACCAAGGGATGGGCAGCGGAAAACTACTGCATGTTTCTGGCAGATAACGAAAGTTGGGAGCATATTGTAAGGGTCAAAGCCAAAGCAGTGGATGATCTCAAGTGCAAGGTCTGGCTCAACACGGAATGAGGGCACGAATTTTTTGCAGTCCGGGTCGGACTGAAAAAATTCAACATTGAGCACAATTTTGAGTGCAAGAGCATTATCCAGTATTATGCCCAATGGATCAGGGAAGGAAAACTGAAAGTTAACTCCGACTGGAACAAAGATCTGAAAGTAAAATTTACTGTACAGGACCCATGCCAGCTGGTTCGCAAGAGTTTAGGCGATCCGGTGGCAGATGACCTGCGGTATGTTGTTAAAACAGTTGTGGGCGAGGAAAATTTTGTAGAAATGGCTCCCAACAAGTCTAACAACTACTGCTGTGGCGGCGGAGGAGGGTTCCTGCAGTCCGGATTTACCGAAGCCAGGCGTAATTATGGCAAACGCAAATTTGAGCAGATAATGACTACAGGAGCTGATTACTGTATTACGCCCTGCCATAACTGCCACGCACAGATTCACGATTTGCATGAACATTATGGCGGGAAATACCACACGGCCCATTTATGGACGTTAATATGTCTTTCCCTGGGGATTCTCGGACCCAATGAACGGGAATACCTTGGAGATGATCTCAAGGAAGTTATGATTTTTCATCCGGAGACCGAGATGTAGTATTCGCTTTTTGCAGCTAACGAGTTTAAAAATACAATTTAAAAATCAATTTTTAGATGCAGGTTTATTGCGTATTAGGCGATGAACGGGTCATGCGTTCAAAATCTCCCTTCATATTTTCGACTGTGCTTGAGCGGCTCGGGATAAAAGGGTCATATGTGCCGTTTAAAGTTGCCCCCGGCCAGATCGGTCAGGCTTTGGAAAGCATTAAGATCCTGAACATCTCCGGCGCGAACATTGCGATTCCTTATAAAGAAGAAGTCATACCCCATTTAGATGTGCTCTCAGAAGGAGCGAATATTATCGGTGCGGTGAACACAATCGTACGTAATGGAGATATTCTTAAAGGTTACAACACCATCTCCATTGGTTTTATGGACGCTTTAAATGATGCACGGTATGATGTGGAAGGCAAGTCGGCCCTTGTTTTGGGTACGGGCGGAGCAGCCAGGGCAATTGTATTTATTTTAAACTGGCTGCGAACAAGCTCTGTTTTCGTTGCCGGCCGTAACACAGAAAAAACCGGAAAGATCGTAGATTGTTTTGGCGGGAAAGCCATACCGCTTTATGCTCTTGAGAACAAACCGTTGGCCGTAAACATAGTGGTTAATGCCACTTCTGTTTCAAGTCCTGATGAGT
>JBARSG010000663.1:0-1700 GCA_049644625.1 Desulfobacterales bacterium
GAACTGACCGGTCTCGATTTTAAGCGCTTTTCCCGATCCATGATGTTGCCTCAAGGGGAGTTTGCCGCTCTTTTAAACGCCCTGGATTACGAACGAATGGAAATTCTAGAAAAAATTGTCGGCAAAGAAATATATTCCGAGTCTATAAAAGCCGCTTTTGAAAAAGCCAAGATAGAAAATAAAAAACTCGAGGCACTAAAAGAAGAGATTCAAGATTTTCCTCCCATGCACGCGTCAGTGATTGAGAGTCTTCAGGAAGCGGTTCAGCAGCTGGAAGCTGATTTTCGGGAGGCCGAAGATTTATTTTTCAAATTAAGCGAAAGCGAGAAACAGCTTAAGCGCCATAACCAATTACAAAAGAAATACCACGAAAATCAAATTGCTCTTGACGAAGCTCAGAACCGCAAAGAACAGATGAAAGCAGACCTTGAGCGGCTAAAAAAGGCCATGGATGCGGCAGGTTTTGAGGAAGACCTTGAACGGCTCAGCGGCCGGAAAACCGAAGCGTCCAAGGATTTGGATGCACTAAAAGAATTTGAAAAAGAAATCGCGGATCTGGAAGATCGACTGAGAGTATTGACGGAAAGTGAAGAGATTCATGCCATTGGGCTGGATCAGGCCAAAAAAACGTGGTCCAAACGGCAGGGGTTAATTGAGAAGACTATAGAAATTGACGGAGAGATTGAGGCGGCAAACAATTCGCTTGGAAAGTTGCTGGAGCGGAAGGCATCCGTTCAAGAAGAACAGAACAAGACCCTGCAGGATCTACTGGCGACTAAGCAGAAGATCACAGAAAATGAAGCGCTTCAAAAGAATACGGAATGCTGGCTCAAAGAACATGCCGGATATGAAGAACTGGTCAAACGGATTCCCATGATCGGAGAAGCACTGGAACGGTTGCAAGCGATCCGTCACAGAATGTCAGAGCACCCCGCTCAACATAAGTCAGCCGTGAAGGCCGAAAGAAAAGCGTCTGCTTTGCTGACGAAAATGATGCGTAACATCGAAAAACTTCGGAACAAAGCAGAGAAAATCAAGGCCCGAAAAGCTGAACGGGAAAAAATGGCTACCGCCCTCATGGGCGACGTCTCCCCGGAAAATTCTGAAAAGATGTATACCGAACAGAAAGATCAACTGGTGAACTATCAATCCATGCTTAAGATTGCCAAAGCATTTGCCAAGCAGGAGGAGGGAGACGGAGAAGTCCTGGAAAAGGCATTGAAACAAGCTGAGCAAGAACTCGAAGGCTTGCGAAAAATATTTGAATCGGAAAACAACATCCTGTCCGCCATAAAAAATACGGCCAGATTCGTATCCTGCAGAAATCAGCTTAAAGAAAAAGAACCGTGTCCTCTCTGCGGTTCACTGGATCATCCTTATGTGACTACCGGACTGCCGTTTGGAAAAGAACCGGCCGAGGCTCTTCGAGAGCAGGAGAATAAGCTAAAGAAAATCCAAGATCAAATGAAAGCTCTTTCAGATCGGATTGCCGGACTTAAGAATCAGCATGAACCTTTGGTGGAAATGCGGAAAAAATGGAACCTTTTATGTCAGGCAACGGGCGCCGAACGCACTATTGGGGATCGGCATTCGGTTAAGAAATCCATTCGGACACTGAAAAAGGATATGCGAACGCAACAGGCCCAAATCAAAAAAATTCGAAAACATTTTAAGAAAACAGAAAAATTTGATCAGGCCAT
>JBARSG010000664.1:0-5078 GCA_049644625.1 Desulfobacterales bacterium
ACCAAAACAGAACCTTCGAGGTCATGTGCTGGCTTGCGGATTCCAATTATGAGGTGAGTTTTCACCCCGATCACCGCATATCCGAACGGGTGATCTTTCCCGTTTCGAAAAACGAAAGCAGAGGCATTGAAGATGCCCGGTTCGTCCAATTTTTCGATAACAGTCAAGAAGTCACCTATTATGCGACCTATACAGCCTATAACGACCATACGATCTTGCCGCAACTGATCGAAACAAAGGATTTTATCAAATTCAACATTTTAACGCTCAACGGCAAAGCCGTACAAAACAAGGGCATGGCGCTTTTCCCGCGGAAAATTGGCGATCGTTATGTCATGCTTTCGCGCCAGGACGGTGAAAATAATCATATCATGTTCTCAGACAATATCCATTTCTGGCAAGAGTCCCAAATCATCCAGGAGCCTGAATATCCTTGGGAATTCGTTCAGATCGGCAACTGTGGTTCACCCCTGGAAACCAATGAAGGCTGGATTGTGCTCACCCATGGCGTCGGGCCTATGCGTCAGTATTGCATCGGCGCCATACTGCTTGATCTTGAAAATCCAACAAAAATCATCGCCCGCCTGGATGAGCCGTTGCTTGCCCCGCATGAGAAAGAGCGCGAGGGATATGTTCCCAATGTTGTTTATTCTTGCGGTGCGATAATTCATAACAACGAGTTGGTTATTCCCTACGCCATGTCCGATATCAATTCCGGCATAGCAGCTGTTGAAGTCAGAGAATTGATTAACTGTATGCATGCAGTAGCTTAATGATTTTAAGATTGGCCCACGCAACATTTTTAGAATAAAAATGGGGACGGTAAAATGGAGACGGGGTTGAAATTGCGCGTTTTTATTCCTCCAGGGTCAGCGACTGCTCGGCCACAAGGCGACGGCCTCTTTCGGCGGCCCGACTGACGGCTGATTTGCTCAGACCAAGGTCTCTGCCCATCGCTGTTGCCGTCAAGCCCGGATACGAAATGGCCCAGTAAGCTGCTACAGAGCGGGCATGGACACGGTTTTGCTGTTTTCCACCAGCTAACATCCGGTTTTTTTCAACACTGAAAATATTCGCGGCCCTCTCGATTATTTTTTCCAGGGTCCACCCTTTTGCCTGAAGTCGGTATCGCTTTTCCATCTGCTCTGAGGCCTGGTTTAAAACGGTTTCAACAAAATCACTGTCCCCCATGATGCGCTCATCTCCCTTTACAACATGAATCTCCATCCTGCGCATCGATTTCAATATGCCCCAGCCACCCACGCTCCGCAACAACCTGCCGCCGGTCAATTCAGAATTCCGCCCGTGCCCGACCCCTTTTTCAACAAAATCCCGGTATCTCTTTTGGGCTGAATCGTTTCGCTTACCAAAGTGTTGCAGCACCGAATCAATATCCTGCCAGGCATTTTTTTGTTTACCCACAATACAGCTGTGACCGATATAGGCATATCTGTCAAGTGATTTCAAATCCTTTACAACCCCGGCTCGAAGCGGGTTTAAATGAATAAATGAATATACCGCACCAGTTCCAGAAGATAGGTGTCTTCCTGGAATAAAATGGATTTATATCGATTTTGAAACAGGCGGCCGCAACGGCGGTGGCGGTGGTTGAAAGTCACGGCATAACCGGTGAGCAGTCGTCGCATGATGCCGGCAATCGGTTCTTTACCGGTTTTTAAAAGCAAGTGGAAATGGCTGGGAATCAAAGCCCAGGCATAACAGGGCGTGGCGCTCTTTTGTAAAACAGAGCCCAGCCTTTCTATGAACCGATTTCGATCCGTATTGTCCCTGAAAATATTGCGTCGTTCAATGCCCCTGCATATGATGTGATGCAAGGCGCCTGGCGCATCTATTCTGGCTTGACGTGGCATGTAACTCTACTAACACAAATAAAAAAAGAAACGCGTAATTTCAACCCCGTTTTCCGTCCAGAAGAAGATGATAGATGATTATATAGATGTGTACAAGAGGGTGCTATGACGTTGAAACTAATACTTGTTTACCTCTTTTGCATCTTCGCGAAGAGACGGTCAAGAGGGACAGCTGCAAAGGAAGATGCATAGTCCGACATGCCGTAAGCCATAATGAGTTCACCATTATTTATGATGGCGCCGCACGAATAGACCACGTTTGGCACGTATCCTTCCCTTTCTTCTTCATTGGGCATCATAAAGGGATCTTCCAGCCTGGCTATGATCTTCGTGGGATCGTGCGTATCAAGGAGCATTGCCCCAAGGCAATACCGTCTCAGCGGGCCCACCCCATGGGTGACCACCAACCATCCCTCATCGGTTTCCAGAGGAGATCCGCAGTTGCCTACCTGGAGAAACTCCCATGGATGCTCCGGTCCCAGTATTTTTTTTGCATCCGTACTCCATACATTTATGCTGTCCGAGAACAAGACATGATGGCTGACGCCGTCAAGACGGGCCAGCATTACATACCGGCCCTTTATCCTGCGCGGGAACAGCGCCATGCCCTTGTTTCTGGCATATTCACCGTTTATCGGCTTAACCGTGAAATGCCGGAAGTCCTGCGTGCTTATGAACTTGGGAAGGATTCCATGTTCGCTGTAAGCGGTATAGGTGGAATAATAGGTGACAGCTCCATCGTCCTCCGTGAATCTTACAACGCGCACATCTTCAACGCCCTTGTTTTCCATCAATGAAAACGGGAAGATAACCCGCTCGGAGAGGGCCGTATCGAGAGAGAATTCCATCTCATAGTGTGATTCCGCCACGCGTTCTATGGCATCTATAACCCGTCTCTCCTGAAAGGACAGGTCACGGCCCTCGGTATACTTCCCGATCGCGCCGAGAAGCTTACCGTAGATAAACTTACCTTCCAACTCGCCTATAAGAGAGTTTATTATCTTATTATATGCATCTTTATGTTTAAACCCTGATCTCCTTTCAATTAAGACAAGCCATATCCGTTCGATAAAGTGATCCTTGGTATACACATGTCTCTTGATCTTCTCGGGAATCTCCACAAGCCGGCCCACTGGCCTGAAAATTAGTTCATTTTCTTTTGTCAAGATACCACTTCTAAATACAATGGAAGATATGTGACCTTCTCCTGTGGCCCTGAAGCTCACGATCATCCGCCTCTCACCTTCTTCAAGGAACTCCTGGTTTGGGTCTTCCACAATGGAAGGATTAAAAATTGCTGCTGATTCAATGGAATATTCCATGGTAAAATAGGAGCCTATGAGCAATATCCTTTCAGTTGAGATATCTCCAGGATCAAAACTTAGCTCCTGTTTAAGGATCGTCTTTACTTGATCATAGTGATTTTGGAATATGGCGCTTATTTTCCTATGCCTTTCAGAAAAATCTTCAAAGACATGGTTGAGGATAGAGTGTACCTTATCTTCCGAAAGTTGAATTACCTTATCCACGATACTTCTTGCCCTTTCAGCCCCAGGCATGGAGAACCTGGCGATTACTCTTTTGGGATCCGGGTAAAACCTAGTCTTCAGTCTTCTTACAGATATCATTACATCTTCCTTCCGAAAATTATTCAAGCCTGATAGGTTACCAAATATACTTCATTAAATCTGAATTATGCGGCAACCGCCTCCAAAAGGTGGTTCCGCAAGCCTGAAAACCGTTTTCAATAGTCTTGCCTTGATTTCGAGTTGCTAAATGGATTGGAGTTACCCAAAAATCGCCTTTCCAACCCAAAGTCCAGCAAAA
The DNA here is from genome assembly GCA_049644625.1 of Desulfobacterales bacterium. Classification (GTDB taxonomy): domain Bacteria; phylum Desulfobacterota; class Desulfobacteria; order Desulfobacterales; family UBA11574; genus S5133MH16. Next base: position 3,699 of record JBARSG010000664.1, read on the forward strand.
GCTCCATTTACACCTGAGAATTGAAAATACTTCTCCTGTCCGATATTTGCAAGAATTTTCATCGGCATGCCACCTCAGTACTGCCAGACAAGCACAGCCCGGTAATGGTGCCCCAATGGAAAAGCTGACGCCACATGCACATACCAATATCTGGCGTGATAGACGATCCGAGCGTCCGCCTTCACCAATCTCGGAATGATCAATTCTATGGACCGGCGCATATCTTCGCCCCACAAATAGAATCGGCGACTCAGATGGAGCAGGTTGTACGCGAGAAAGTCCATCTTCAGCCGGGCTTCGTTCGCTGCGAACCGGTGGCAACTCGTTTTGTCCCAGCGCAGCGTGTTCTTGCCTTCCTTGATCCGGTTAGCTTCACAATATTCGTAGGTGTCCGGGTCCGCAAATGCCGAATCAGCCCGCAGCCAGAACAGATTGAACTTCTTCCTGTGCCTGATGACGATGGGCTTGATGAGATCGAGAGTTCCAGTGGCTGAGTGTACGTTGCCCGGTCGAAGTTTTGCCGCCAGACCGTCACCATCACTCGTGAAACAGAAAAGCGGATGAAAGCAATTCTTCCCGAAATGCCCGTTGTAAGCCATTTGCTCCTGGTTCCCATGCGCTGGGTCTTCTGTGGAATCCACATCCAGGATCAAGCGCTTCTTGTTTTTCCTTTTAAGAAGGGCGTCCGTTGATCTGGTGATCATGGCGTCAAGAGCTTCCTGCCCGGAGGCGTTCCCGAGAATGTCGTTCTCCAACCGTGACATCACCGACTGGCTTGTTCCAAACTGGTGACCCTTGTCCAAGGCAAGCCTCAATGCCGGGTCTATCCTAAGAAAATCGGCATCGTTGCAGTCTTCATATCCAGCAGTGATCTGGTAAACCCTCTAACGTATCATTTGCTCAAACGTGTGGCGCTTGTGAGTAGCGGCCCTTTCATCCACCAAATAGTTGCATCCGCTTTCGATGGTGCCGAATCGCTGGTCAACTTCCCGCATCAGAATGAACCCCGCATCCGACGTGATCTTTGCACCGGCGAAATCAATGAAAATGGACCTGTTGAAATCCGGTCGTATCGCCTCTTTTTGTCGTTCACCAATTCCGAGCATCGCCTGAACCTTCAACATGACTAATATTGCTCTTTATATCAACTATTTATCGAATTTTCAAGCCCTTTTTTGCTCTCCTTGCGACATAATCCGGGTTAACAGATAAAATTGGAATACTTCGCGCAAAACCGCTATTTTCTGAAGCGCACCAAAACAGAACCTTCGAGGTCATGTGCTGGCTTGCGGATTCCAATTATGAGGTGAGTTTTCACCCCGATCACCGCATATCCGAACGGGTGATCTTTCCCGTTTCGAAAAACGAAAGCAGAGGCAT
>JBARSG010000665.1:0-2927 GCA_049644625.1 Desulfobacterales bacterium
CCTTGCTGGGATCGTTGTTGTACCCTTCATCGCACAGGTTGATGACCAAGTCGATTTTTCCGGAAAGTTTAGTCAGGTCCGGGATGATTGTGTTGTGATTAGACAGGTATGTGAAATCGCACTCCTGCAAGGTATGCAGTGCCGATTTCAACTGATCGATGGTGTAAAGATCATCATCGTCAAAAACCGCACACGGTTTGAGCGGATCCGGTTTATTGGGATCACCGAAAAGCACAACGATTTTTTTCTTCGCCGTTTTTTGGAGTCTTCTTTTGATCGGCGTCCACTCCTTTTTGACTTTTCCGGTAACCACAATCCGTTTTTCCATCATTCCCAGATCCTGGTTTCTCACCGAATCCGTCGCGATTTCACCGTGAATGACCCCATCGGAAAAACCTGCTTCTTTAAGGAGTATTAAAAGGTCGTCTTTGGTGTAAAGTCTTTCGGCATAAAACTGGTCGGCGATGACTCCTTTGGTTACGTCCGTTACCACCTCCCTGGAGATAAGACGCTGCCGGTCCGAGGAAAGGGAACGCTCCCGGCAGACGAAAAGTTTTTTATCGATCCATTCCCACGAGCGGGCCTGAAACTTTTCTCTAAGGTATTCGCCGTCGGTCACGTCCAAAAGCAGTCGTCCCCATGGCTTCAATACCCTGAATATTTCTTTCAGTATCCGCAGATCATCCTGGACGGTTTCAAAGTACCCGAAACTGTTACCGAGCATCATGACAACTTCGAAACCGTCAGGAGGGAAAGGAAGTTTTCTGGCGTCGCCTTCTTTGAACTTGACATTGAGATTCTCTTTTTTTGCCGAAGCCTTAGCTTTTTGAATCAGATAACGGGATCGATCCAATCCTTCGACTTTGAATCCCCGCTTGGTGATTTCCAATGCGTGCCGCCCCTGACCGCAGCACAAATCAAGGATGGTGTCATCCGTTGTTAGATTAAGAGTTTTTGAAAATAAATCGACTTCTTTACGCGTAATATTTAAATCTTCGACAACATCCGCGTCGGTTTTAAGGTAAAGGGAGTTAAAAATGTTACGCCACCAGTCCGGTTGAACATGGTCTTCAAGAGAATCTACAGGTCCTAATACCATTGGCGGGTGAGTCGATTTCTTTTCCCGCGTTAAAGCTTTGTCGGAAATTTTCTTTAATTGTTTCATGAATCTCCTTTCATATAATGTTTGTCCTAAATTTGTTCCGATTGAACAAAACGTAACGAACGCTCAGGCTATCGCATTTCTATAAGGGTTTGCCCTGCCTGTCCCGTGTTAGCTGGACTGGCCCGTTGCTCAGTTCGCCGGTTTTCATTGATGCACGGGCCAACTTCGCTCGCGCTGGATCGCCGCATCACGCCGACAAGCTACATAAATTTTTAAACTATAGCAACTGTCGTGCCAAATAATTAAGTTCCTGATATTAAAAGGTGTTGGTTTTTTATTCATTTGATTTCGGAACCGCCGGTTCCTACCAAAAAAAAGATTTTGCTTCCAATTAAAAATGACGGTCGATTTTAATAAATATGCCCGGAATATCATGAAAAGGAACACTCAATTCCCGTTTCTACAAAAAAATAATGAACAGCACCCCCGTTAATTCATTGTCATCCATTACGCTATTAGATCAGGCTTTATAATACCCCTCCCTGACCAACCAAATAACTGAAATCAGGAATTCGAAGGTCCGATTTCAGTCGTATCGGAACTCATAGTTCTCCATAAGCAGTTTATTGGTCGAATCTGCTAAAGTGCCTGTTTTTCGAGTTATTTTCTTGTTTTTGAAGCTTTGATCTGCCTGCCTTTTGCCGGCTGAATAGAATTTGTCTTTCCGGCATTTAAGGGGGTGCTGTGTCTATTTAATATAATATTAAATAGTTATATATTTGGCATAAAGTTTGCTTCTTAAAGTATGTTCGTATTTCAGCGTATTAACCCAAACATAAGGAGACAGAGGTATGAAAAAAAATTTTTCCAGGTTTTCAATAGTCTTTATAGTGTTGTTGACTTTTTCAGTGTTTCTTTCAAGCCCGGCAATAGCCGAACCCACTACGGTAACCATTGTGGGCGAGGTCAACGACCAATACCAAATCGTCGCCCAAGACGGCATCATCTATGAAATAGCAGATACGGAATTGGGCAACGAAGTTTTAAAACTTATCGGATCGGTTGTTGAAGTAACGGGCGACGTTAAGGAAGAAGATGGTGTTAAAGTTCTTGATGTAAAATCCTTTAAAGCCAAGGAGGAATGATAATTCTATGTTACAGGTTGTTTTGAGATCACTTTCAGACTGTTCCGATACCTGGTTGCGGCTAAAGATTGTTTAAAAGAATAAGATAGCATCCAATCTTTGAGAGCATGTCTAGCTTGGTTTATCAGCCGGAGTTTAGAAATAAGTCTCCGGCTGAAATTTTTGAAGCTTTCTGAATACCCGCTGAAACGGGATTTCGGCACCGCTTTCTGAATACCCGCTGAAACGGGATTTCGGCACCGCTTTGCCCCCGCCTGAATCGAACGGTTTACAAAAATCCCGCCAATTGATAAAAGGTAATTCCATCATGGATTACTCGCGTTTGAGAATTTGTCTTTACCTGCTGGCTGCCATCTTATGCATCAGCACATTCGGATATGCTTATTTTGAATCCATGCCGATATTTGACGCCGAAATGAAAAAGAAGGCAATCATTTGCTTTCGTTAAGGACCATTACATATTCGGTTTGGGTTTATTCTCTGCCGGCTTTTTGTGTTTCCAGCCGGACAGCCATCCGGAAACAAGACCGAGGAAGAAGGTGACCAGCAAAACAATGGCCCGGGACGCCTCGGTGCCCCAGAATAAAAATCGAACTTCCACCACTTGGGCGTTTTGAAGAATAAAAACGGCAAACAAAATAGCAATGATAATCAGGGCAATGCGTTTGGGTGTCATT
>JBARSG010000666.1:0-6298 GCA_049644625.1 Desulfobacterales bacterium
GACGGCGAGATCGTGTGCATCATCGGAGCCAATGGGGCCGGCAAGAGCACAACCCTGCGAGCTGTTTCCCGAATGATTCCGGTCGAAGCCGGGACCAAAATGACCTTTATGGGGAAAGATTTGCTGCAATATCCTGCTGACAAGGTGGTCAGCAAGCTCGGCATTTCTCATGTTCCCGAGGGAAGACGGTTGTTTGGTAACCTTACGATTATGGAAAACCTCAAACTGGCCTGTTTTGCAAGAAACGACAGGGATAAAATCCAAGAGGACCTCAAGCGGATTTTCATGATTTTCCCTCGTCTTGAGGAGCGAAAAACACAGAAGGCCGGAACCCTGAGCGGCGGCGAACAGCAGATGCTTGCCATCGGCAGGGCGTTTATGAGCGGAAGGAAGATTATGCTCTTAGACGAACCCTCCATGGGGCTGGCTCCCTTGTTGATGATGAGCGTGTTCGATGCGCTCAAGGATCTCAATCAGGAAGGGACGACCATTCTTCTTGTCGAACAGAATGCCCGTATGGCGCTTCAATTTGCCCAACGAGGTTATGTTCTGGAGAACGGCAACCTTGTGCTGGAAGGGAGTTCTGAAGCGCTTCTGGACAATCCGGAAGTAAAAAATGCCTATTTGGGCGGATGATTTAAAATTTTTGGTTCTTATTTGGGCTTTGGTAGTTTTTTTGGAATTTGGAGCTTGTAGTTTGGAATTTATTTGAAATTTGATGCTTGTGATTTGTTATTTCCGGTTTGTCCGGGTTAAGTGATTATAAGGGGGTTTTATGATACGAGTCAGTGTAATTGGCGCCACCGGGTATGCCGGTGCCGAGCTTGTGCGGATACTCTGCGGTCATCCCGATATAGAGCTGACGGTCATAACTTCCCGCCAGTACGCCGGCGTGAAGTTTGATACGGTCTATCCGTCAATGAGAGGAGTTGTCAATCTTATTTGCGAAGAGATGTCTGTGGATACGGTTTGTGACAAGGCTGATGTTGTATTTACGGCACTTCCACACAAACTTCCCATGAAGTTTGTGCCCGAACTTATTATGCGAGGCAAGAAGGTCATCGACCTTTCCGCTGATTTCAGATTCAAGGATGTGGCAACATATGAGTCTTTTTACCAGCCCCATACTGCCAGGGATTTACTTGAAAAATCGGTTTACGGACTTTGTGAAGTCTATTTTGACACCATAAAAAATGCGGTTCTGATCGGTTCCCCCGGATGTTATCCCACCGGTGTGCTTTTACCCCTGGTGCCGTTATTGAAGAGTAAATTAATAGATATCAACAACATTATTGCGGATTCAAAATCAGGGGTCAGCGGTGCCGGTCGAGGGGTGTCGCTGACAACACATTTTTGTGAGGTCAACGAGTCATTCAAGGCGTACAAGGTTGCAGAGCACAGACATAATCCGGAGATGGAAGAAGTGCTGAGCCGGGAAGCAGGATCTCCGGTGAAGATTAGTTTTGTTCCACATCTTGTTCCCCTGACCCGTGGGATACTGACGACAATATATGCCAACCCGGTTAAGAAGATAAACCCTGAAGAGATTCAAAACTGTTTGGACTCTTTTTATTCCGGCTGTCCTTTTATCCGAATATGTCCTGACAACCGGCTGCCGGATGTATTGCATGTTCGGGGAACCAATTATTGCGACATGGGTTTTAAGCTGGATGAGCGTAATAATCGCCTTATCCTGATTTCCGCCATCGATAACCTGGTAAAAGGCGCAGCGGGCCAGGCGGTTCAGAATATGAATATTATGCTCGGACTTGATGAAACCGCCGGTCTAAGAATGGTTCCTTTTCCCCTATAACGCAAAGAAAATAATGGCGGATTCCGGCAAAGCACTCAAAAAATTGACTGCCGATGCTCAGGCCATGACCCAAGAGGCCAAAAAGCAACTGGAAGACGCCGGCCAAACCGCCAAAGAGGAAGTAAAGGCCACAACCGATAAACTTAAGGGAATATTTGGAAAATAAAAAAGATGTTTGGATAAATAAAATAGGAGGATACAAATGAAGTTACGACGCTTTAATTTCAAAATGTTTAAATGCATATTCATAATATGTATTATTGTCATTGGACTTTCTTGCCGTTCAGGAGTGGTAACCGCAGGAAACAGCTGGTTTGATAAAGCAAAGGACTTGGTTGGCGGTATTGAGAAAAGTGACAGCGGGCAAAGTGCACTATCCGTTGATAACATTGCCGCCGGACTTAAGGATGCACTTCGCGTAGGTTCTGAAACCGTCGTCAAACAATTGGGAAAACCCGACGGTTTTAATGCTGATCCGGCGATTCATATTCCATTACCGGAAAATTTTAAAACCGTCAGAAATGCACTGGATAAAATTGGAATGTCATCTATGCTCGATGATCTGGAATTACGACTCAATCGAGCGGCCGAAGTGGCGACCCCCAAAGCCAAGGCGCTTTTCTTGCAGTCAATTCAAGAAATGACCCTGGACGATGCCATGGGCATCTACAAAGGACCGGATGACGCAGCCACAAAGTATTTTCAAAGCAAGATGTCACAACCCCTTGCCGAAGCCATGCATCCTATTGTAGAAAACAGTTTATCCCAAGTCGGGGCGGTACAGACCTACGATAACGTCATCAGTAAATACAGATCTTTGCCTTTTGTACCTGATGTTAAGGCTGATTTAACAAATTATGTTACCGAGGAAGGCATGAACGGAATTTTCCACTATCTTGCCCGTGAGGAAGCCGCTATCCGTCAAAATCCGGCCAAGCGTACCACCGATCTGTTGAAACGTGTTTTCGGTGCGCAATAGAGACTTACCGGCGGCCGTGGTATCAGTGGTTCATAGGAGGTAATATCATAAGAGTGGAATCTGTTTCAGATGGCGGTTGTTTGTGCAAGGTCAGGGATAAGTTGGCTTCAGTTCATGAGGCTTGGCAGAAACAGAGCGATCTGAGGAAATAAAAGAAGAATCAGATTGCAGAGAAGCAAGGCCAAAAGCATGGGGAAAACCCCCCTGAATATATTTTCCAGTGGAACATCTTTGGCAACGCCATAGACCACATAAACATTGACCCCTACGGGCGGCGTGATTACCCCCATCTCGGTAATCAATACAATCACCACTCCAAACCAGATCGGATCAAACCCAAGGGTTTGAACCACCGGGAAAAATATAGGGATGGTCAGCATAATCATGGCAAGGGCGTCCATAAAACAGCCCCCGAAAAGATAGACCAAAATGATCACCCCCATAATGGCATGGGGAGGAAGGGGAAGAGAACTCACCCATTCGGCCAGTTCATAAGGCACCCGGGTAATGGCCATAAAATGGCCGAATATTACGGCGCCGGTTACAATTACCATTATCATACAACTTATTTTGGTGGTATCTTCCAGGGATTTAACAAACGCATGCCAAGTGAGTTGCTTTCTGAAAACCGCGATGAGGAGGGTTAAGAAAGCCCCGGTAGCCGCCGCCTCGGTCGGCGTAAAAATGCCGAAAAAAATGCCTCCCATGACCAGGGCGAACAGTATCAAAGTTTCAACCACACCGGCAAAGGATCTGAATTTTTCCTTGAAACTGGTTTTGGGGCCGGGGGGTGCAAGGGAGGGGTTTATCAAGACCCTGAGATAAATGGTCATCAAAAAAAGAAAGCAGAGAAGAATACCGGGAAGAATTCCCGCAGCAAAAAGTTTGCCGATGGACTGCTCGGTCAAAATTCCATATACAATAAAAATCACACTGGGAGGTATGAGAATGCCCAGGCTTCCTGCTGCAGCCACGGTACCTGTGGCCAGACTCATATCATACCCGTACCGTTTCATTTCGGGAAGCGCAACGGTTGCCATGGTCGCTGCCGTCGCGTTGGTCGAGCCGCATATGGCCGAAAATCCGGCGCATGCCCCCACGGTTGTCATGGCAAGCCCCCCACGGCGGTGGCCAAATAATACATAGGCAGAATCATAGAGCCTTCGGCTGATACCGGCGTGAAAGGCAATCTGCCCCATAAATACAAATAGGGGGATCACGGTCAAATTATAGGAGGAAAAAACATCCCAGACATCACGCGCCAAAAGATTAATGCCTGCTTCAAAGTTCACCACGTAGCTGAATCCCATCAATCCCAGAAAACCCATGGCAAAGCCCACAGGCATTTTAGAATAGAGAAGGAGAACCAGTATGATAATACCTATGATTCCTGTGGTTGTCAGACTCATTTCCCAAATAGTTTCAAAAGGTTCTTAAACAGATCCGAGAGCAATATCAGGCAAACGACTGCTGCCGAAAAACCAATCCCGTACACAAATGGATAAAAAGGGAGTTCCAGGGTCAACGAGACTTCACCGGAAAGACGAAGATCGTTTCCATAAATTACGGACTGCCATGAGATTAACGCAAAAAAGAACAGCCCAAAGCTTGTGGTGATGCTTTCAATCAGACCCTGAATTCTGCGCGGGAAAAGACTGACCACAAAGGTTACCGCCACATGACCTCTTTCCACTGACGTATGGGCCATAGCGAATGCAACTGACGCGGCCCCCAAGAAGCAGACCAGCTCATAGGTGCCGGGGATGGGCTTTCGAAAATAGCGCAAAACCACATCCGCACAGGTAAGTAGCATCATGACGACAATTGCAACTCCTGCAACCCAGTATAGTCTCCGTGCCATATCGTGAGATATTTTTTCAAAGGAATCCATTCAAGTTAGTTCGCTTCGCTCACAAATGGAATGTTGGAATATTGGAACACTGGAATATTGGGTTCTGGGAAAATGGAAAGTTGGGTTATTGTAAAATTCCTATTGACGGGAATTAAATAGAGGAATGTCATCTTCTTTAAATCATCATTCCATCATTCCATTATTCCATGTCCGAGTTAAAAATATAAGCCTAAAAAATATCCTTATTTTCAATAAATTGTAGAATTTCCGAGACGTTTAATTATTGGCTATGCGCCATAAAATTCGGGGTTGCCCTAAAACCTCCTGTTTGGTGCAAGGCAACCCCTTTATGTGAAAATCATTTTAATGTATGTAATGTAAAAACAGGGCAATAACTTTTAAAGATTAAATTAAAGCATTACATTATTTTGACATCAATTCTCTGATTTTTTTAACGTATGTATCGCCGTTGGGATTATTGGTGATATAATCGTTAATCACCGGTTCCACAGCCTTGCGCCATCTGGCACTTTCTTCATCAGACAGAGGTATAATTTCGTTGCCCAAACTTTCTGTATATTTCCGGCCTTCTTTATCGGTGCTGTCCCATACCTTTCCGTGAACATCTACGTATTTTTCACTAACCGTTTCAAAAATCTTCTGTACATCAGGCGGAAGGGACTTCCACTTGTCAAGATTCATTACAACGAAAAAGGTTGTCGTGTAGCCGACGCTGTAACATTCGGTAGTATATTTGATAACCTCAGCCTGTTTCCAGCCTTTTAGAACCTCCATGGGTCCAAATGTTCCCTCTACAACCCCTTTATTAAGCGCTTCGTAAGTGCCGCCCTGTGGCATTGCCACCGGAACACCGCCGAGAGCTTCAACCACCTTGGAGCTTAGACCGGTAGCTCTGATTTTCATGCCCTTGAGATCCTCAAGTTTTCTTACCGGTTTTTTTGTATGAAGAAGGCCCGGGCCGTGTGCATGAAGATACAGGACTTTTACGTCATTTAACTCTTCAGGCTTGAAGGCCTTTGCAAATTCCTGAGCGACCTTGCTGGCCACTTTTCCATCCGGATAGCCCATGGGGAGATCGACTGCCGCCATGATCGGAAAACGTCCTCGGGTATAGGCGAAGAGACTGAATCCCAAATCTGAAATTCCCGTGACCACGCCGCTGTAACATTGGGGAGCTTTTGTTAAAGTTCCACCAGGGAAAACCGTAATTTGTACTTTATTGTCGGTAAGCATTTCAATTTCCTTGGCCCAGTCCATTGCAGCTTTTGTCTGACCGTGGGTAGGGGGAAAGAAGATGCTGAATGTCAGCTTAATAGGTGCGGCTTTCGCTGCCAGGGCACCTGTTGATAATAAGGCGACGCACAGAGTTGCGACCAGGCAAGATAGAAAGATTTTTTTCATAATCAAGACCTCCTTCTCGTTAAATGTTATATTTGAATTCCAAAACTTTAGATAATTGCCACATTTATCAACGTCCCGATATAACAAAATCAAAAGGAAGACAATAAAAATATTATTTTATTATATTTCTCGCTTTGCAGAGCGTTTATGGACGCATCCGCCAAAATCAAATTACGAGTCTTCTTGACATTGAGATTTTATTAGTTTAAAAACTTCCTGATCTACATTAATG
>JBARSG010000667.1:0-1652 GCA_049644625.1 Desulfobacterales bacterium
GAGTTACAACCTATTAAAATCACAGGCCATCTAAACTTTTTCAAGAATAATTTATGCAGATTTTAGGGATAACACGGAATCGTAATATTATTGAGTCAGGGTTAACTTGTTCACATAAGATGGTTACGTGGGAAACATACGGTACGAAATCAAAAAAACGTCTCATATTTGATGCGTGATACATAGATGTATCATGAGACATGTGTCATAACAGATGATTTTTTTGGGTCAACTTTGCGAATTTTTTTTGAGCATTCCGGACAAAGCCCAACAAATTCAAGGTTGTGTCCTATTATTTCAAAAACAGTTGCCTCATAAAGCTCATCTTCGATTTGGTTGAGCGGCGCAATCGGAGCATCGTCCACCCGGTTACAGCGCACACAGCGGATATGGTAGTGTTTGTTTGTATCCCAGTCAAAACGTTTCAAGGCGCCGCTAAGTTGAAGCTTCTGAATTTCTCCCAATTCGGAAAGGATTTCCAAATTTCGGTAAACCGTACCCAGGCTAATCCTGGGTAAACGCAAACGAACCATTTCGTAAATTTCGTCGGCACTAGGATGGGTTTTGACCTTTCGCAGCTCTTCTAATATTATCTTTCGCTGACGGGTCATCCTCATTTTATTTTCTTTTAACAAGTCGTTATCCTTTCAGCCACTGGGTAGCCCACTGTTTTCTTCATATCTTCTATGCTGAAAAAAGGCCCGTGTCAAGTCTGTATCGGCCACCCCAAAATTTTAGGGTAATCCAACTAATTATATGTCTCGGAAATTCTACAACTTGTCGATATTACAGGTTTTTTAATGGCAACCCGTTTATAGCATCGGAACGGAATAATGGAATGGTGGAATACTGGAATACTGAAATACTGGGTTTGGAATCCTCGATAAACTTCTATATTTTCAATTGGTTATAGAAAACCCAAGCAACTTCTCAATAAGTTCTAGTGTATTAAATGGTGATATTAAGCCGAATCCACAAGTTATTGAGATATTATAAATCTACTTATTTTGAACAATAATTTTCGGTATGATTATTGCGAATCAATTTTGGATGTTTCTGTTAACCGTAAGCTTCGGGTGCCAATAATAGATGATCTCTCTTCAAATAAAAAAAGGGTACAGAACGAAAATTGCCGGGAGACCCTCCCCTGAAGTGGAGCCATTGGAAAAACCTGCCCGGGTGGCTCTTTTGCCGGAAAAGATTCCTTTTGTAAAGCCCCGCTTAAAGGTTAAGATTGGTGATAAAGTAAAGGTTGGAACCCCGGTCTTTGAAGACAAACGCAACCCGAATCTGATATTTTTATCGCCGGGCGGGGGTAAAATAGCAAACATTGATTTGGGTCCTCGTCGGGTAATCAAAAAGGTCGTCGTAGCCTTGGATCAAGACGAGGAGTATGAAACGTTTCCCATCTTCACTGAAGCACAGCTTGAAAATATCGAAAGAAAATCTCTGATCAAAACCATAATGACCGGCGGGCTCTGGCCGCTGTTTAAAGAACTCCCCTTTCGGGATGTCGCAGACCCTGACGCCATGCCTCCGTGTATCATTGTGAGTCTGGGTGCAAACGAGCCTTTTCAGCCGGTGCCCGAAGTTTACCTGAAGGGCAACATCGCTCTGTTTGAATTCGGCATAAAAATTTTACAAAAATTATC
>JBARSG010000668.1:0-2731 GCA_049644625.1 Desulfobacterales bacterium
CTCTTGGAAAACTGGCCGCAGGAGTCGCCCACCAGTTAAACAATCCCCTGGGGGGAATCACTCTGTTTGCCAAGCTTATGCAGGAAGAATATGACCTGGAGGAGGGGGCCAAAGAAGACTTAGGCCGCATCCTGAAAGACGCCCAAAGATGCCGTGATACGGTGAAGGAACTGCTGGAATTCACGCGACAGACCCGCCATTTAATGAGACCCCATGACGTCAACCAGTCGCTTTCCCGGACTCTGTTTCTTCTCGAAAGCCAGGTCCTGTTCCAGAATATAGATATAGAAACAGACCTGGACTCATCACTCCCCCTTGTTCAGTCTGATATCCAGCAGCTTAATCATTTGTTTATGAACATCATTCTCAATGCCGCCCAGGCCATGGAGGAAAAGGGGAGGCTCACGGTAAAAAGCAGCCTGATGCCGGATGGCAACCGGGTTTGCATAGAAATATCCGATACAGGTCCTGGAATACCCGAGGATATTCTTCCCCACATTTTTGAACAATTTTTCACCACCAAGGAAGAAGGAAAAGGGACCGGTCTGGGTCTCAGTCTGGCTTACAGTATCGTGAAAAATCACGGCGGCAATATCATGGCAAAAAACAAGCCGGGACAAGGAACGACATTTATTATTGAGTTTCCCATTGCGGATAAGGGAAACCAAGGAGAAGAAAGTGGAGATAAAATCTGACGCCATAATATTGGTTGTGGACGATGAACAGGATATCCGGGATGCATCCGAACGAATCCTTGCCCGAATCGGTTTCCAAGTTCTGAAGGCATCTCGCGGGGATGAAGCGCTGGCTTTACTGGCAAAGGAGAAAGCCTCCATTGTGCTTTTAGATTTGAAGATGCCGGGCATGGACGGGCTGGAGGTTCTCAAACACATTCGTGTAATGGATGAGACAATTCAGGTCATTGTGATCACAGGATATGCCACGGTAGAAACAGCCATTGAAGCCATGAAGCGGGGAGCTTACGATTTTATTTCTAAGCCCTTTGAGCCGGATCAATTACGTATCGTAGTTAATCGCGCCTGGGAAAAGATTAGCCTAAGACGGGAGGCTAAAAATCTGGAGGAGGAAAGAAGAAGGACGCTGTCTGATCTGGATACAGAGAAAAGCCGCATACATACTATTTTAGAATCTTTTCCGAGCGGTGTTGTCGTAACAAATTCCAGGGGCCAGGTGGTCTTGATGAATCCGGCCTTCAGACAGCTTCTCAATCTTGATCCCGGCTTGAAAACGGGCAACCCCATAGAAGACTATGTGACGGATAAAGAACTTTGTAATCTTATAACGGAAATCTCGCAGGGAAAACATGTGGACTACGATGATATTCCTGATTATGAGTTTTCTCTTTCAGATGAAAAATATCTTATGGCAACCGGTCAGCCGGTCTTAGGTGAAAGAAAGGAGTGTCTTGGATCAGTTCTAAATGTTGTGGACATCACCGCCCTGAAGCTTTTGGATCAGCTTAAATCGGAATTTGTGGCAAAGGTTTCCCATGAACTGCGGTCACCGCTTTCAACGATCCACGAGCAGCTTGCGCTGGTAATCAAAGATATGGTCGGTGAAGATTCTGCACAAGGCCAGCATATACTTGACCGTGCCAGAGAAAAAACCAAAGGATTGATTGCTCTGATCGGAGATCTGCTCGATCTTTCCCGTATCGAGGAAGGGATTATCTGCCATGAGCCTCAACCGGTCCGGCTCGAAGATCTTCTGGGAAACATCGTAGATTTTTTAAAAACCGGGGCAAGAAAAAAGAACCAGTCTCTTACACTTGAGATTCCAAAAGATCCGCTTCCCGAACTCTTAGCCGATCCAATTGCTCTGGAAAGCATCTTTGGGAACCTTATCACCAATGCGATTAATTACACTCAGGAAGGCGGAAAAATTGAAGTGGAAGTAGATATGGCTGGAATCAACGTGCGTGTACAAGTTAAAGATAACGGGTTTGGTATAGCAGATAAATATCTGGATAAGATTTTTGAAAGATTTTACAGGGTCAAAGACGAAAAGACCAGATACATTACAGGCACCGGTCTTGGACTTCCCATCGTAAAGGGACTTATAGATTCAATGGGCGGCCTTATAAATGTGGAGAGCGTTCCCGGCAAGGGAACAGAGTTTACGGTTCTTCTTCCGATTAAACCCTAGCCCGGATAAGCCGGCGCGAAGCATCCCCACTAAGAAACCAGGTCTGTGCCAGGGGTTGAAGTTATCTAACTTCATAAACTTTGATCAATCGCTTTCAGGAATTCCTCCGGGGGTGCCTGAATACCGGTCCAGAGGGCCAGGGTGCGTCTGGACTGGTATGCAAGGGTGGATAGACCATCCATAAACTGTGCCGTGTTGCGCCGGGCCATATCCTGCCAGAAATTCTTCCTTCGGTCATAGTTAAGATCGAGCACCAATTCGCAATCCTTTACCTTGAATTTTTCAAGTAATGCAGCCATTTCCGGCGACTCATCAGGGCTTGAAACAGAGGTGGCATTAACTACTATGTTTGCGGAAAGAGTTCGGTCCTCAAGAGAATAAAGCGGAATTGCTTCTCCGCCAAAACGATCTACAATCTTTTCGGTTTTTTCCTGGTTACGGCCGGCGACAAAAACAGAGGTTGTTCGCAGCCAGTTTAAAATAAATACAATTGCCTTGGCTGCTCCGCCCGTACCCAAAACAAGGGCCGACTTGCCTTCCACATCAAACCGAGCGTCATTTAAGG
>JBARSG010000669.1:0-2300 GCA_049644625.1 Desulfobacterales bacterium
ATTTACAATCTATTCAACAGTCTTTCGTGAATATTGTCAAATCCGCCGTTGGACATGATCAGGATAAGATCACCGGACCTGGCCTTTGTGAGCAAAAAATCGATGATCGAATCGGTGTCCGGAAAATAGTGCGCATCCTTTGCGCGATGTTTGAGGTCTGCCACCAGTTTTTGAGCTGAAAACCTTTCTGCAGGAGGGATCTTGTCAAGGCGCGAGGGATTGCGGATGCATATGAGGTCTGCCATGTCGAATGAAAACGGATAGATGTCCTGGAAAACTTTGCGCATGCTGGAATTGGTTCTGGGTTCGAATACCGCAACCACCCGTCCTTGCGGGTAAAACGGTTTGACCGCCCGGATGGTCTCACGAACGGCCGTGGGATGATGGGCAAAATCGTCCATCACGGTAACGCCGCTTTTTTGGCCGCGCACTTCCTGGCGCCGCTTGATACCTTCAAACGTTTCAAAAGCCGTTGCAATTGCCTTTGCCGGGATCAAAAGATTATCCGCAACGGCAATGGCGGACAAAGAATTTAACAGATTGTGTTCTCCGACAAGTCGTGTCTTAAAATTTCCGAAAAATGCATTATGCTTTAAAACTTCAAAAAAGGTCCATGGCGGGTCAATGGAAACAGCGCCTAGACGCCAAAAGGTGTTTATATTTCTGCCGTATTTTACAACCCGGCACTCTCTTTTGCAGACCAGATCCGCAACGTTTTTATCATTGTCGCATGCAAGCAGGGTGCTATGGGGAGAAATGCCGCCTATAAAGGCATCAAAAGCCTGCCTTACATGGTTGATATCCTTAAATATATCCGCGTGGTCAAATTCAACGCCGGTCAGTATCGCCATGAAAGGATCATAATGCAAAAACTTGGGGCCTTTATCGAAAAAAGCCGTATCATATTCATCGCCTTCGATGACAATGTATTCCCCTTTTCCAAGATGATAATTGCTGTTAATATTTTTTACGATTCCTCCGATCATAAAACTAGGATCGAGACCGGCGTGATAAAGAATCCAGGCCAGAATCGAAGATGTGGTGGTTTTGCCGTGGGTGCCGGTTATTACAAGCTGCTTTTTGTCTGCCGCAACGAATTTGTTGACCGCCTGGGGCATGGAACAGAACTCAAGCCCCATTTGATCCATTCTAACGACCTCGGGATTATCTTTTGATACGGCATTTCCCACAACAACCAAATCCGGACCGTATAAAACATTCTTTTCGTTAAAGCCATCGGCAATTTCAATCCCCTTGCTTAAGAGAAAGTCGCTCATGGGGGGATACACTTTGTGATCCGAGCCGGTTACTTTATAGCCCAAGTCCTTTAGCATACTGGCAAGGGCTCCCATTCCGGTTCCGCAGATGGCGATCAGGTGTATGCGTTTAATATTTTCGGAAATATTGTTTTTATTCAAGTCCATACTTATTCGCCCGGATTTCTCACCGGCAAAAAACCGTTATTTTCGAAAAGCTGTAGAATTTCCGAGACGTTTAATTATTTTCCGGTCATAGGCGGTTTAACGGGAGGCGGTCCAGGCGGTGTCACAGGCTTTGCCTTTCCGAGCGTTTCATAGACTGACAGCAGAAAGATAGTTGCCAGTGGCTGGGTAAAAAGAGAACCTATAAATACGGAGCTTCCAATCGCAGATATTCCTATAAATAGGATAAAAACCACTATGTGGTCCACAATAGACTCTTTTGTAACCATTGAATAACTTTCCTTGACAGCATCAATGAGGCCCAGATTTCTGTCTGTCATCAGCGGTAGCATGTAAATGCAGCAGAATGAGACCGCAAGCAAAAACAGTACTCCGGGTATGAAGAGAAGCATCATTCCGATCATGGTTATAATGAAGACAACAATACCGAAGCAAAAAAGGGGCAAAAAGAGTCTCATTTGTGAAAAAATATCCTGAACTTTGGGCTCGCGGCCCTCTTTTATCAGCAGGAGAATGGAATGCATATAGCCGGCCATTGTTACCGGTGCCAGGACCCCTAACGTAATGATACTTATGGCAATCATGGCAAGAGTCATGAATATTAGTGGTGCAATATACTGCAGTGTCATTTTCCAGGCGCTTTCAAGATGATACTTAAAATCCATCGATGTTTCCTCCATAAAGTTGTCAATTATTATATGATTATGTCAAAAGGATATAATCAACAAGACATTCCAAGTCAAGCCCTGTCAGCCTAAAAAGCAGGGCAAACGCATTTGAATCCCAATACAGGGAGAACGCTCCACGACGGCGTGTATCTCTTTCCAACCGACTGAAACTTGTGCTTAAGCACCCGTA
>JBARSG010000670.1:0-4467 GCA_049644625.1 Desulfobacterales bacterium
GGCAGGTATGATACCGATCGTTTTTTGCAGAATGTCGATCAAATAATGGCAAAATTCAAGTGCGAGGACCAGAGCTGTGGATATTCAATTCTTCTCAATCAAGAACATATGCAGGCCGTACATGCCCTGGAATTGGCCTGCCATGACGTGGAAACACCCTTGCAGCGGCTCATGCACGCCTTGCATCCATGGGTGGCGTTTACAATTCTACCTTTTTTCGCCCTGAGCAACACGGGCCTGAATTTTCATGGCGTAAATTTTTCAGAAGTCGCGGCACATACGGTAAGCCTGGGCATTTTTTTCGGACTGGTATTTGGAAAGCCGTTGGGAGTGATGCTCTTTTCTTATATAGCGGTAAAAAGCGGAACGGGTTCTTTGCCCGAAGATGTCACATGGTCACATATTTTAGGAAGTGCGATGCTCGGAGGAATCGGTTTCACCATGTCCCTGTTTATTGCCGACCTTTCATTCTCATCATTTCACATGCTCAGCTATGCAAAGATGGCAATTCTTTCGGCATCCGTCCTATCAGCCATAATCGGGATCAGTTTCCTCGGCATCATCAGCACTATCATTCCATTCGCCCATACAGGCAGTATGAACAAATTGCCACTAAAAAGCTAATGATTTCATTGGATTATAAGATTTTTGAGTAACATCTCAATAAATTATGGATTCGGGTCAATATGATTATTTCATACACCAGAACTTATTGAGAAGTTACATTTTTGAGACGTATAATTATTATCTAGGAGATTTGCCATGGAAGAACTATCGATTCTTATAGGTGGAAAAGCGGGTGATGGTATTCGGCAGGCCGGCCAGACCCTGGCCAGGCTTTTAAATAGAATAGGCTATCGTATTTTTTTCTACGATGATTACCCCTCGCTTATTCGAGGGGGACACAACTTTTCTATTATAAGGGCCTCAAAAAAGAAAATTCAAGCTCACAAGGAAAAAGTGGACCTCATCGTGGCCTTGAACCAGGATGCGGCAGAAAAACACAAACATCGCCTTAACTCCGGTGGAGTGATTCTCTATGATTCTAAAAAAGTGGAGGCCCAAGAAGTCGGCGTTGACTTTATGGGTCTGGTCAAGGAGTTGGAAGGAGCGCCTATTATGAGAAACACGGCCGCTCTCGGGGCGCTGGCCAAAGTGTTGAATATTGAGTGGGAGCTGTTGGAAAGGGTCATAACAGATACTATAGAAAAAGAAGTCGATTTGAATCTTAAGATCGCTCAGTCAGCGTATAATCAGGTAGAAAAAGCCTGTTTCTCCGTTCCCAATCTGAATCAAAAAATGCTTCCATTGGTGTCAGGCAACGAGGCCATTGCCCTGGGGGCGGTGCAGGCCGGGCTCAATATGTATATCGCATACCCCATGACCCCTGCATCCGCCATTCTTCACTATCTGGCAGAACATGAAGATGACTTAGGTGTGGTAACCATACACCCCGAAAGCGAGATTGGCGTTGCCCTTATGGCTCTGGGAGCCGCTTATGCCGGTGCCAAGACCATGGTTGGCACTTCGGGCGGTGGATTTGCCCTGATGACCGAAGCGCTGAGTCTATCCGGCCAGGGTGAGTTCCCCATTGTCTTTGTCGTATCTCAAAGACCCGGCCCGAGTACGGGAGTGCCCACTTACACCATGCAGGGCGACCTTTCTTTTGTCATCCATTCCGGACATGGGGAGTTTGCAAAACTGGTGCTGGCTCCTGGAGATGCTGAGGAGGCCTTTTATCTGACGGGCTTGGCCATGAACCTTGCCTGGAAGTTTCAGATTCCTTGCTTTGTCCTTTCCGACAAACACCTAAGCGAAAGCATATTCAGCTTTGACGCGGATCCGGATAAGGTAAAACCCGAAGATCCGCTCCTTTGGGATGGTCAAGGAGAATATAAACGATATCTGGATACTCAAGACGGCATTTCACCGCTGGCCTTTCCCGGAAATCCGGCGGCCATGGTTAAAGCAACCTCTTATGAGCATGATGAATATGGTATAACCACTGAAGAATCCGAGCAAATCGCCAGGATGCAGCAAAAACGTTTACGCAAAAAAAAGACGCTGGAAGATGAACTTTCCCGGCATGAGCAGGTAAAGGTTTATGGTAATCTTGAATCAAAGACCGTTCTCCTTTGCTGGGGCTCCACCAAAGGGGCGTGTATAGAAGCGGCTGAAGAATTAGGGCTTAAAGTGGTTCAGCCCCTGGTGCTCGAGCCATTACCCATAACACCTTTAAGAGAAGTTTTGTCCGATGCGGATAAGATCATTGATATAGAGGTTAATGCTACCGGCCAACTGGCAAAACTCCTTTCAGCTCATGGTATCTGTATTGACGATATGATTTTGCGTTTCGACGGTCGTCCTTTTACAGTAGATTTTCTGTTAGATAAAGTAAAGGAGGTGCTCTCGTGACAACAGTTAAAGAATTTGAAACCTATGCCCAAAACACATGGTGCCCAGGTTGTGGTAATTTTGGTATTTTAACCTCTATAAAAAAGGTGTTGGCCGATCTTAAAGAAGAAGGTCTTGACCTTAACAAGCTGGTTCTGGCATCCGGGATAGGGTGTCATGCCAAGATAGTAGATTATGTAAAAGTGAATAGCTTTTACTCCATTCATGGACGGGTCCCTCCTCCAATTACCGGGATCAAGCTGGCCAATCCGGATTTGGTGGTAATTGGCCATGCCGGTGATGGAGATGCTTATGGCGAGGGTATCGAACATCTTATCTTTAGTGCCAAGAGAAATATTAATGTGACTTTTATCGTCCATAACAACAGAGTGTATGGACTTACAACCGGTCAGTTTACCCCTACCAGTCCCGCAGGCTTTAAAGGGCGATCCACCCCCGGTGGAAGCCCTGAAGAACCCTTGAATCCCATCGAGTTGATGCTTTCTTCCGGAGCCGGCTTTGTGGCCAGGGGCTTTGCGGGTAAACCAAAGCATCTCCAATTCTTGATTAAAGCCGGCATCAAACACCAAGGCTTTGCCTTTATTGATGTGCTCCAACCCTGTTTCACCTTTTATAATACGTATGATTTTTACAACAAAAGGGTCTACGAGCTCACAGACAAGGCGCATGATTCTTCCGATAGAGAAGCCGCTTTTACCAGGGCCCGAGAATGGGCCTACGGAGAAGGTGAGCGCATTCCCATCGGCATCTTTTATCAGGTAAGAAGACCTACTTACGACGAAAAGCTTTTAAAAGGAAGAATTCCTGTTAAATTAAAGCCGGGGAATATAAGATCGATTCTTGAGAAACACATTTAGACTTAAGTTAAGAGATTTTTTACTCGATCTGCTCCCGTCTCCTGCGCATAAAGGATCCGCGAAAATCCTTGACATATCCACAGGTATGCCTTCGGTTTTCGCGAACCCTTATGCATCGAGACCTTTGAAAAATGTTCAATTTTGTTCAAGGCCAAGGAAGACGAAAATTTTAACCACAGGAATACATTGAGTATTTTGAGGATTAAAATTTGAGTCTGACGCCGGAATTGGGCAAAAGGGGGCGTTTTGCAAAGGTCTCGCATCATGTGATACGTAAAGACATAGAAGTTCTTCTAAGGGAGTGTGGTATGCTATATCTGATGTCTTCCGTATAATCGAGCCTGCTTGAAACACAGCCTTGTTCCGCTGCCGCCTGAAAGTTCTGTATTTCTTTAAGCAACTGACAATCTTTTGTACAATCTTTTTTCGGCAGATCTTTCTTGGGACAATTTTTACAGGGCGAAGATATCATAATTCCTCCTTTAACCCGCTATCTTATGGGTATATTATTTATTTCTTCCAAAAGCTCATCCATATTAAAAGGCTTGTCGATAAATCCGTTACATTGATGATGCATGGCCTCAATCACAAGACCTTTATCACCATCTGCCGTCATTATTATTACCGGTATGGTTTTATTGTTTTCACGAATCTTTTGCAGAAGTTCTATTCCGTTCATTCCCGGCATGGCGTAATCTGTTAAAACAATATCAATTTTAATGTCCTTGACGAGATGGTTCAGAGCTTCTTTGCCGCTAATTGCTTCAACAACCTGGTATCCCCTGGTTCTCAATCCCCTTCTCAGTGTTTTAAGCTGTACTCTTTTGTCATCAACAACAAGGATGGTTTTCATATGTTATCTTCCTTTACAAAATCCATATTCAATCCTTTAATCTCCATATGCGCAGATGCTTTCTTGCAACTCGGGATAATCGTTAATAAATCTGTAAAGGGTTGCCCGTCCTACATTAAGAAGTCTTGCAGCCTTTGCCTTGTTGCCGCCTGTTTTTCTTATGGCGGACTCGACTTGTACTCTGTCCAGTTTGCGTGAAGGCCCGCGTATGGTTTGAAAAAGGCGGTCGTCATTAATCTCCATGGGAAGATTATCAGAGGTTATCTCATCACCACTGCTTTTAACAAAAGCAAACTGAATGGCATTCTGAAGCTCTCTGACATTGCCGGACCATTTATATTC
>JBARSG010000671.1:0-12224 GCA_049644625.1 Desulfobacterales bacterium
AACAAGATCATCAAGGCCCGATATGATCTGCTTGACAAAATCTCCGCCACCGAGTATCCGCTGATCAGCAACTTCCCTTTCACCGCGGCTTCGGGTTATGAGCAATACAAACATATAAAAAAACCCCATGGCTATTTACCTTGATTTATATCAAGTTTGTGGGGAATAGTGTGGGGAAATGGTCATAAAAAATAGAAAAGGGACTAACCGTAGATGGTTAAGCCCTTGAAATTTTTGTGGCGTCCCCAACTCCTTTTGAGATAGAAGATTCATCGATTGGTTTAGCATCTATAAGCTCATCGAATTTCACGCCGATTCCACGAGAATCTACCCTAACAACTTTGCCGCTAACTGTTATGTCTTTTTGAACTTTGGGGAGCGAAAAATTCATTATAATTTGCTGACCAATATGAAAGTTGCCATCGGTCTGAATAAAGACACCATCATTGCTTATATTTTGAATGAAATATATAAAGTTAACGCCATTGCTTGTGTGTTCTACGGGGATCGAAAAGGGTATCCGAGAATATTCCCTTAATTCTATAGATTTAGATTGATACAAATTTACCAACTTTTTCAGCAGTTCTCGCCTTTTTGTTTCAGATATACTGGAAATCAATAAACACAGGTCTTTTTGATTTTCGATTTCGGATGGATTGTCAATTAATACGGACTGAAGTCCTCGTCTTTCGGATTCGGACATACAAGAAATTATCTGGAACAAAAGAGAGTTGATTTCGTATATATTAAGTTCATCTTCGTTGTTTGACATAGAAGGTGTCTTTGTTTAAGCAAGCTCTATTTTTTTAATTATGGCATTGGTCATAAAATCCAGGAAAGTCATTTCGTCGTTCCTTGCCGGATCGATGTTCAGGGATATGAATGTGATGTTAGAATTTACGCCGATCAATACCTGAACGCCTGTCTTCCTTATCTTTGATAGATAACTCCATATCTTCACCAAATACCTTGTTCTCATCTGAAAATTTCAATCCTAAAGCCAAAATAATCTTTCGTTTTGTTTCCAATCTGCAAGGCATACCGCTTTCAATTCGTGTAATAGTAATGGACGATATGTTGGCTTTTCTGGCAAGCTCGGCCTTGCTCATCATAAGAGATTCTCTAATTTTCTTTAAGGAGTTTTTTCTCATTTTCTGAACCCTGGGACCAGTTTGGTTTTAGATTAGATGACGGGTATAGGCTCCGGCGGCCTTTACAGGTTCTTTCGCAAACTTTTTCATGGGTTTCGGTGATATAAATATGAAAGGTTTTTTTCCCACACCTATCACAAATCATAAGAAATACCTCCACAATGAGAATCGACGTCGGTCAACACTTTAAGCTCGACAAGAGAATGCCCTTTAAAACGATCATGACAATTTTTTGAGGTGATCTGGGTTTTTAAAAGTTTGGTGGGACCTGAAAATTCTTTTGGATTGTATTCCATGTTCAAAATATCACCAACATTCAGTTGTTTGAACGCAGAGGAATCTTGTTTTACCAGGATGCAAGGCCCGTTTAAGGGAAAGTCCCGCAATTTGAATAGGTAAACCGGATCCATCTTACTTAAGGAGAATTGTACGCTGTAATACTTATCCAAAATGGTTCTTGATTCATCTTTATTTCCGGCAAAGTTCTTCGTAGGGGTCTTTTCTTCCATAGTTTCAATCGTTGCTGCCGAGCTAAACATCTTCAATATCCGGCAATTCGTTCTTTTGAAACGCAATAAATAAGCCGCCCATAAAAACACACAGACAAAAAATGGTCGCTATTAATGCAATAACAAACAATATTTTAAAGAGTACTCCCATGATCAGTAATCCTCTAAATATGATAGCTCACCACATAAATCTTTTTAGAAAAAATAATTACTGTATAAATAATCATTAATACTAAACTTGTGTTTTTCTTTGTATATGCAAATATCATGCAAAATCATTGAGTTGCAATCGGTTGATAAGAATATTAAGGATTATCAAATAGTTACACTTGCCGCAGGATGAAGTCAGCTATGCTAATTGATTGATAATTGTCTGAAATTATGAGGCAAATTACTTAAATTTTATGAAATTATTTACATACTTTAACTGTTGGTCAGAGTTTTGAAATTGATACAAATCAAACATTAAACATTTGTCCAAAATAAGTATAAAGTTTGTTTTGGGTATGATTGAATGAAGTCGAAAAGATGATTAGCAGAATCGATGCGTCTATACCTAAACAAGAGTAATCTGACATAATTTGTAAGGGACTTGCTGGAAGGGATATTAAAACTGGGAAGGATCTATCCATTGTCGAACCAAGTGTCCCGACCTAAACTTGATTTGACAGAATCGTAAGGCAGGTCAATACACCACTTGACAGTTCAATTTTCAGGGTTGGATATCACAACCAATTGAATCGTTGTCAAAACGGAAGATAACTAGCAGTAAAACGCAACAAATTCCGATTTTTCTTTTGTTATTAATAAGTTATATACTATTTATTTTAGCAGATGTCAAGTTAATTCTTTTCTCCTTTCATCATCCATGATCAAAAATCGAGCAGGATGAAGGTTGAGCCGACCGTTGTAATACATTCCGCATGGCCTTGAAGTAATCTCTCTGGATTTTCAAATTAGACACCTTGCAATATCGCTGCGTCGTCGTGATCCAATTGTGACCCAAAAGATCCTGTATGGTTTCAACCTCTGCCTCGGCATTTAAAAGTTGCGTGGCCATGGTATGCCGCAAGCGATGACAAGAGACTTTTAATCCGGTTTTCTTCGCATAATACTCCATGCGTTTTTGTATGCCGCGGACGGAGATAGGCTGACCTTTAAAGTTTCCTTTTTCAACCAGAAAGACTTTTTTAACACGAAGACCTGATCTGATCTTAAGGTACGCCATCAGAGCATCATGGGCATCATCGCTGATGTAGACAACCCGATCTTTACTACCTTTTCCATGGCAGACAATAATCCTCCGCCGCTTGAGATCAACAGCCGCGAATGGGGGTCGGGCCACGCTAAGTATCTGATAATTTATAAAAAGAGCTCAAAAAATAGCCGTTTTTTGGTCTTAAACATACCATTTTGGGTGCAAAATAACAGGTTTAAGGATTTCTTTTTGAAATCGGCCTTTTCCGCAATCTCGATTCGGTTTGTCCGGCGAAAGAATGTTCCAGCATCCAGCCTGTAGCGTGCGGATCGGCAAGTTATGCCTGAAATGACCATGAAGTTAGTCCGTTGCGTGAAAAGCGTGATTGACAATCCGGCTCGCCTTTAGTAGTTTTTTACCGTAAGTTCGATGAGTTCATACATTACGGTTTACCTGAATTCCATATATAATCGGTGAGTTTCGAATCGCAAAGAAAATTATACCGATCTACAGGTGCTGCAACCGGTTTTTTATTATTTCATGAGGTTAACAATTGGTGACTAAACAACGTAAAGTTAAAGTCCGGCGCTGGAAGCCGGAAGATATTCCCAAAATAGTCGAGATACAAAGAGCGGCGTATCCCAACTTTGCGGACAGTGACTTGTGCGACGAACGCAACTACCGTCTCCAGATAGAGGCTTTCCCGGACGGACAGATACTTGCCGAGATTGGCGGCAACATCGTGGGGTACGCGACCTCCTTAATCGTCCAGCTTTCTGATGAATCGCCCTGGTACTCCTATGCGGAAATTACAGGATTAGGCACCTTCAGCACCCACACCCCCAGCGGAGACACACTGTATGGGGCTGACATAGCCGTACACCCGGACTATCGCGGATATGGCATTGCGGGCAAGCTCTATCAGGGCCGAAAGCGGATCATGACCCGGTTCAACCTAAGGCGCATGGTTGCGGGCGGACGTATACCGGGATACAAAAACCATGCGGGCAAGATGTCACCCGAAGAATATATAGAGAAGGTTAAATCAGGTGAGCTGAAAGACATGGCGCTGAATGCTCATCTCAAGGCCGGTTACGAGGTCAAGGGTGTTCACCTGGATTACCTGAGTGACGAAGCCAGCCTAAACTATGCGACTTTAATCGAAATGCCGAATCCCAGCTTCAGGCCCACACGGCGAAAGATTGCGGCTTCCGCCATCAAGCGTCCTGGGCGCAGGGTAAGGGTCTGCGCCGCCCAGTACTTGATGCGCAGGATCAGCACCTTGGAAGAGTTCGAGAAGCAGGTGGATTTCTTTGTTTCTACTGCGGAGGAGTACCACTGCCATTTCCTGCTGTTCCCGGAACTCTTCACCGCGCAGTTGTTCAGCCTGATGGACCCGGATCTGGAGACGCATGAGGCGGTGATGAAGCTGTCCGAGCATACGGAGCATTACGTGGAAATGTTCCGAGAGATGGCCCGGAGGAGCGGCATTTTCATCATCGGTGGTTCCCATCCTATACCCTCCGAGGAAGGGCTGGTCAACGCGGCGCACCTGTTCACGCCGGGCGGTGACGTTTACACCCAGGAAAAACTTCACATCACCCCGGGAGAAAGGAAGTACTGGGGCATCAAGCCCGGCAAAAATTTAAAAATATTTGATACCGGGCTTGCACGCATCGCCATTCAGATATGTTACGACGTAGAGTTTCCAGAGCCTTCAAGGCTGCTCACGCTGGCCGGTATGGAACTCATGTTTGTGCCTTTCAGTACGGACGAGCGTAAATCTTATATGCGCGTGCGTTACAGCGCACAGGCCCGTGCTGTGGAGAACATGATATATGTCGTGCTCGCCGGCAACGTGGGAAATCTGCCCCAAGTGAGGAGCTTTCTTATCAATTACGGCAGGGCCGCGGTACTCACGCCCAGCGATTTCGCATTTCCGATGAACGCCATACAGGCCGAAGCCGAGTCAAATACAGAGACGGTGGTCATAACGGATCTCAACCTGGATGATTTGGCCATGCAGCGGGAACTCGGTTCGGTTACGCACCTTCGCGATCGCAGGCCAGACCTCTACGAAATCACCCCTAAGCTGCCCATCGAGATCGTTCGCATATCCAGATAAAATCGTCTGTGAAAAATACCTGTGCGAATGGGGGTCCGGCTAAGAATGTTTTGAAATACTATTTAGCTTAACAGGTTCTTTTTTGGGTTGAAAAAGAACCGTTTAAGACAATTTTAGGGCCTAGTTTATACTTCTTTTGCTGAGATTATACTTTGTTACCGTGATCCGACCCCAAACCCGCTAACCGGGACAATCGACAGCCTTGTCATAATTTATCACTTGACATAGGCATTTTGACACTATAGCATGCAACATTATGACAGAATATTACCCACGAGACATCGCTGATGCCGTAAGAACAGCCCTTGAAAATATGCCGGTAGTGGTTGTGACCGGAATGAGGCAAACGGGGAAGACCACCTTTCTGAGATCACAACCCGATCTCAAAGATCGCATCTATGTCAGTTTTGATGATTTTTCACAACTCGAGGCGGCCAAAGGAGATCCGGATGGATTTGTAAACCGCAGTAAACCCATCACCATAGACGAGGCACAAAAGTGCCCTGAGATATTTGCTGCTATTAAGCGCGCGGTGGACAAAGAGAGAATTCCAGGCCAATTTTTACTTTCCGGCTCAGCCAACTTTTCAATTCTGAAAAGTATTACCGAAAGTCTCGCAGGACGATCAGTATATCTTGCGATTCATCCCTTTAGCCGTCGTGAAGTTGCAAAGCAAACAACACCGGAGCCCTTCATAAAAAACTTTTTTAAGACTCAGGATATTCGCTTTAAAGGCCCCATAAACTCCATCCGCCCTGAAGAAGTCGCTCTTGGCGGTATGCCGACGGTCTGCCTTGGGCAAATCAAAAAACCGACCATATGGTTCAGGGGTTATGAGCAAACTTACCTTGAAAGAGATGTAAGGGAACTGAGTCAGGTAGGTAACCTTTTAGCTCTGCGCGCATTGCTTCAGCTGACTTCCTTGCGTACGGGGCAACTGTTGTCTCCGAGCCAGTTGGGGCGTGATGCCA
This sequence comes from Desulfobacterales bacterium, assembly GCA_049644625.1. Taxonomy (GTDB): domain Bacteria; phylum Desulfobacterota; class Desulfobacteria; order Desulfobacterales; family UBA11574; genus S5133MH16. The sequence continues at coordinate 5,955 of JBARSG010000671.1, forward strand.
AACTGAATGCTGCTACCACCTCACGTTACATTTCTTTGTTTGAAGCATCTTTTCTGATCACACGAATCCCGCCATACCTAAGAAACCGGTCAAGCCGTCTCATCAAGTCGAATAAACTGTATTTAAGCGATACGGGCCTGGCATGTCATTTGTCCGGACTGGATACATCGGCATCCATTAAAAATGATCCGCTGTTCGGAGCTTTATTCGAGACTTATGTAGCCCAAAATCTTCTCTCGATTCTGAATTCCAAGTGGCAAGATGCAGTCCTGTATTTTTGGAGCATCCAGGGTCGAAACGAGGTAGACTTCGTTATAGAAGCGGAGCGGTCATGCATAGCGTTGGAACTCAAATCAGCCTCCAGGTGGCAGGGAAGAGACCTTGCCGGTTTGAATGCCTTTCTAAAGGCAACACCACATTGTAAAGCAGCGATTTTATGCCACAACGGTGAGGATGCTGTGAAGCTTGGAGAAAGGCTCTGGGCATTGCCGATCAATCTCATTCTCTCATAATATGAATGAGAAATCACAGGCACATAAAGCAGCGCGCCCAGTTGAATACGCCCAAGGCGTACAAGTGCGCCTGAGGTGCATAACCCCCTGCTTTCCTGACATAAAGTCGGGATGTCCAGGAGCTTATATCATAACAAAAAAAGCCCAGCTGCGGGTGCTGAGCTTTAATGGTTTCAGTGGCGTCCCCAAGGGGATTTGAACCCCTGCTGCCGGCGTGAAAGGCCGGTGTCCTGGACCAGGCTAGACGATGGGGACGTGTGTATAGCGATTTTCTGATTGGTGGGCCGTGCGCGGCTCGAACGCGCGACTCTCTGCTTAAAAGGCAGATACTCTTCCAACTGAGTTAACGGCCCCTAAAAAGTTAAAAATTTAACTACATTTATCAGGATTGTCAATAAAAAATCAGTTGGAATCTGATAAAAAATTTAATCGATATTTTATTTTCGCCAGAATTCCGGTACGAGAAGGATGATCACCGTGTATATTTCAAGCCTTCCCAAAAGCATGCACCATATGAGTACCCATTTACCCAAATAGGGTATATGGGCAAAATTGTCTACCGGGCCCACCATTCCCAGACCGGGTCCTATATTTCCGATGGTAGCTGCAACCGCAGCAATTGAAGTGGTAAAATCGACCCCCATGCTTGCAATGAGTACAGAAGAAAAAGCAAACAGACCTATGTATAAGCCCATAAAACCGAGAACACTCCGCATAACATCCTCCGGAACGGACTTGCCACCGATTTTGATATGCTTGACCGCATGAGGATGAACTAAGGAAAACAGTTCGTTATAACAGTATTTAAAATAAAGCATAACCCGAAGGCATTTCATGCCTCCGCCGGTGGAGCCGGCGGAGGCTCCTAAAAACATACATAACAAAAGGATAATCTGGGACATGGCAGGCCACAATTCGTAATCGGCCGTGACATAGCCTGTGGTGGTCACAATGGAAACTACCTGGAACGCACCGAAGCGTAATGCCTGACCGATAGTTTCGTATACAGATCCGTAAACATTAATCGTAACAATAACCGTCAATACAAGAACTGCACCCAGAAAAAAGCGGCACTCCGAATCCCGCCAGAATGCAAGGGGCTTTCCCCTCAGGAACTGATAATGAAGCGAAAAATTAATTCCGGCCAACAGCATAAAAAAGATAAATACCGTATCTAAATAGACACTGTTAAAGTGAGCGATGGAAGTGTTTTTGGTTGAAAATCCGCCGGTGGGCATTGTTGTGAAGGTGTGACACAGGGCGTCATAAAGATCCATTCCCCCGATCATGAGAAGGAGGACCTCTGCCAGAGAAATAAGCGCATAAACTTTCCAGAGGATCATGGCGGTATCTCTGATACGAGGTTTGAGCTTATCAGGAACAGGACTTGGAACTTCGGCCTTGTACAACTGCATACCGCCGACACCCAAGAAAGGCAGAATTGCCACGGATAAGACGATGATGCCCATTCCGCCCAGCCACTGGATAAAACTTCGCCAGAAAAGAAGTCCTTTTGATACCCCCTCTATATTCGTCAAGATCGACGATCCGGTGGTCGTAAATCCGGAAACAGATTCAAAGAACGCATCAATGAAAGTGCTGAATTCAGATCCCAGATAAAACGGTATTGCCCCGAACAAGCCGATGGCTGTCCATCCGATGGCTACAATTGCCATCCCTTCACGATGACTGATATAATCTACCTTTGCACTTCTAAAACAAACAATTAGTGATAATCCGGCAGCAAGGTTTATCCCCATCGCTTTAAGCAGCGGAATAACACTTTGATCCTTGTAGTAAAGACCAAAAAAAAGGGGAAATAACATACACAACCCCAAAAAAAAGAGTAATATTCCGACAATACTCAGAATAAAATGCCACCGCATCTAAAAATACTCCAGTTTTACGGCGAGGATTTTTTCGATCTTGGGGATGGCCTGTCTTGTTGCGAAGATGATGATCCTGTCATTGGGTTCAATGACGCTTTCACCAGAAGGGATAATAACATTGTCGTTGCGGATTATACAGGTAATCAGGGCCCCTTTGGGAATAGCGATTTTTTTTATGGGCTTTCCGACAACGTCCGCAGTTTCCAGGGCGACCGCCTCCATGATTTCAGCCTGTTCATTTTTGATTGCTTTGGCCGAAAGCACCTTGCCCCGGCGAATATGCTGTAAGATGGTATTTACGGCCGAAAGTCTCGGGCTCACCACTTGCTCAAGACCGATCATCGACATCAAGGGCAAATAGCTGAACTTGCTGATCTTGGTTATTGTTTTGGCTGCACCCATCCGCTTGGCAAGGAGAGACGTTAAAATATTGGTTTCCTCATCGTTGGTGAGGGTAATCACAACACCCATATTTTGAATGTTTTCTTCTCTCAGGAGTTCTTGATCAGAACCGTCGCCATGCAGTATAACCGCCTTGTTAAGCCGTTCGGCAAGTTGGGCGCATCGGTCCGGATCCTTCTCAATTATTTTGGTAAGGACGGCTTTTTCTTCAAGCAGGTTGGCCAGCCTGAATCCGATATTCCCGCCGCCGATGATCAAAACGCTGCCAATCGGCTCCATCTGTTTATCAAAAATTGCCAAAGAATCTAAAAAATTATCTTTTTCGCTGATAAAATAGATCAGATCACCCGCCAAAAGCCTGTCATTTCCCCTGGGTATAATCAGTTCTTCATCTCGTATGATTGCAGCAATCAGCGGGCCTTTCTTTCCGATTTTAGCAGGGATTTCCGAAAGACGGACACCGGACAGCCGTGCCGACTTATCCAAATGTATCCCGACAAATTTAACACGACCATCGGCAAACTCGTCCACATCCACCGCGCCGGGCACATTCATAATCCTATCGATTGTCTTTACAACTTCGATCTCCGGATTAATTAACGTGTCGATATGGGGGGTATGATCACGGAAGGTATCATGATATTCATCATAGTCGGCGCTGCGAATACGTGCCAGTTTCTTTGTTGTTGGAGAAATTATATTTGCAACCAGACATGCCACCAGATTGGTTTCATCACTGTCTGTAACTGCAAGGAGGATATCAGCCTCTTTGATGCCTGCTTCCTTCAAAACAACCGGGCTGCTTCCGGACCCTTTGAGCACTTTAACATCAATATTATCAGATACATATCGAATAGCAGCAAGGTTATTGTCAATTACCACTACATCTTTATTTTCAAAAGCCAGATGGCTTGCGATGTTAAATCCGACCTCACCGGCACCCACTATTACGATTTTCAACTGCCTCTGCTCCTTTTTGAAATTGCTACATGATTTTTACCATACAACAATAAACATGCAAAGGCAAATAACCACAAAAAGAGCTGTCCAATCCCTTAAGCGTGCGCAAAGCCCGGGATCTGTTCTGTTTTCAGAATAACATCGGGCCTCCATGGCAACCGCCAGCTTGTCAGCCTTTTCAAAGGTTCGCCGCATAAGCGGAATCCCGAGTTTTTTCAATCGATAAACCGGATTCTTTCTATTGTCCACTCCTCTCGCCCGCTGGGCATCAGCGGTTTCCCTTGCCTGGTCGAAAATAACAGGAATAAACCGAACAACCAAACTCATCATGGTGGCAATCCTTTTGGAGGGGATAAAAGGAAAAGGGTTAAGGAGCCACTCAACAGCAGCTTTAATTTCTGAAGGCCGTGTTGTTGAAACAAACGCTAACCCGGTCAAGACAACAATCACAAGTCGCCAACAAATCAGGACGCCATGATAGATGCCTTCCCGGGTGATTGAGACGGCCTTAAATTCGATAACCGCTGATCCGGGGACAGATAATGCACGGGCGAAAAAAATAAACGCAAGGAGTACAAAAACATATCGAAAAGATTTTAAAATAGATTTCAAAGATCGTTGGGCATGCAGTAATGCAGCAACCAACACCAGGGTTAAAACGGAAAGTGAAACAGGATATGCTTTCAGACTGGTAACGCTGATGAGGACAAGAAATAAGAGTTTAAATCGAACATCCAGCCCATGAAGGACGGAAAATCCGGGACGGAAATTGAAAGCGCTCAATTCAGCCATGATGGAACCTCCACCCCCAGGCGGGAAGCACACGGTTCCCTGATACCAAAGGTTTCAAGTTCCCCAAGCAGTTGAGAGGGGATTCCGTCTTTTACCACTTTTCCCTCTTTCATTATGACCAGACGATCCGCGTGGGCAAATACCTTTTCCAAATCGTGGGCTGCAACAAGAATTGTGTGGCCGGACCGGTGGAGAGAAACAATCTGTTTTAAAATCTGTTTGACACCGGGATAGTCAAGGCTGGAAAAAGGTTCGTCAAAAACCAGTACTTTAGGTTCCATGGCCAGGATACCCGCAATTGCAAGCCTTCGCTTTTCCCCGCCCGAAAGTAAATGGGGCTTCTGATCTTCAAAATCGAGTAAGCCCACAATTTTCAATGACTTGAATACCCGTCTTTTAACCTCGTTTCTGTCCAGACAAAGGTTTTCCGGGCCAAAAGCTACATCATCGCAAACCGTTTCACCCACAATCTGACTGTCGGCATCCTGGAATACCATTCCGACCATCTGCCTTGCTTTAACAAGATTTTCAGATACCGGGAGTCCGGCCAGACGAATCGTGCCGGCGGTCGGCAGAAGAAGTCCGTTCAGGTGTTTTAAAAGAGTGGTTTTTCCGGACCCGTTCTGCCCGGCAATAATAACAAACGTCCCTTCCCGGATGGTAAGATTTATATTTTCCAGACCGAGCGTACTGTCGGCAAATCTGTGGCTGAGGTTTTTTATCTCAATGATGTTCATAAAATCGCTCCGCGATTTTATATAACGCGGCTTGGCCGCTCCAAACTTAGTTTTATCTGTTTATTACCGGTCGTAATGCTTTTGCAATGGGTACGGCTGCGGCAATTTTAAGAGCATCGCCTAAAATAAACGGATACATACCCACAGCCAGTGTATTTGCCAATGTCATACCGGTTAACATTTTCAACCATGTTACCCCGAAAGCGTAAATAATCAGACTGCCGCAGACCATGGCAAGCACGTCAGAAACCGCGCGTTTTCGTGTTTTTTCGGTTATCCATCCGATCACATAGACCGCCGGAAGAAACCCCAAAAGATATCCGCCCGTAGGTCCTGCAAAGCGTCCTATTCCAGCGACCCCGCCGGCAAATACCGGAAGACCCAGAGCACCTGCCAGAAGATAAATGCCTACACTTGCAACACCCCACTTGGAGCCCAGTAACAGGCCTGAAAGAAATATAAAAAGATTTTGAAGAATGATCGGAACCGGGCCTATGGGTATTGCCAGATATGCGCCTGCTGCGGTCAGCGCGGCCAGAAGTGAGGCATATACGGTCATGTGAAGCGGTTTAGCATCAATCATAACTAACTGCCTTTATTCAAAAGTCAGATGTCATATCCCACCTTCTGCCCCCTGCCCTCTGACTTCTGATTAATCATGAAAGCAATCGCCATAGACAATTTTTTTTATTGATCCGTCTGCAAGCTTCAACATCAGCGCGCCGGTGTTGTCCACATCCACGGCAATGCCTTTGAACTCGTCATGGGGGGTTACAATGGTTACCTGACGGCCGATGGTCATGGCATGGGTTTTCCACTCAGAGATCACATTATCCAGCGTCCCATTGTTCATACGATGTTCAAATTCATCCAGAAACCCGGATAAAAGCTGTTTTCTTGAAATATTTCTGCCAAGGATTTTCTTTAGTGATGTGGCCATGGGTTCACGGGGAGTGGGATCATTATTAACATTTACAC
>JBARSG010000672.1:0-3524 GCA_049644625.1 Desulfobacterales bacterium
TGTTCAATCTTGAGCAATACGACAGTGACGGCGATGGCTTCATCACTGCTGCTGATTACTACCGCGGTACAATACCATTTGATGCCCCACTTTTGAATGGTACATACAACCTTAAATTTTTCGTCAAGCTCGATTGGCAACTGACTTCACCATGGCAAAACATCATGTTAATGAACAATATGGACGGAAATCGTAGGAATGGAAGGGTTGTATCTCCGAAACGCTTTGACTATGATGAAGATCTGATTATCGAAGACGGCCTTGGGGGTGAGAAACTTCAGCTTGCGGATGACGCTTGGTGCGTGCCGGAGTGTGATCCGCCTTGTTTGGATGAGGGCTATCAAGGCACTACAGGAGTTGTATTTTACTCAACGCTTGCAGAAACTTTCGAGGGAACCGTAGTGCTGAGCAACACCGTTACACCTCCTTCTCCACAACCACTTCAGATTATCGAAATGTCAACCGAAAAATGACCCCTCACGACAACCCAATTTTGACCCCTTCTTAATTTGAATAAAAAAACCCCCTCTGCCAGAACAGATAACACGTAATGCCTTAACTACTTTTCGTATAGCCGGCTTTTCAGGCTGGTTGCCTTGCGTCTGCTATATCCGATTGCGGCTCTTGATACGCCATCGATCCAGACAGGACAGTTGTATCCGTATTCTCTGATCAGCAAACCACCGAAAGCATCTGTAATCATATGGATGTCCTGATCGTTCACACAGTCATCAAACCAGGTCGTGTTTTTGCCCGTATATTCAAAATCGATCGTTTCCAATCTGCTTTTCAGGGTGTTATATATTGTAATTTCCGCCATGTTGAGCACCTTTTTCGTCTAATTGCTTTTTTTAAGGGTTTCCTTGAGCCGGTAACTTTCCCAGCTGCAGTTGATCACATGCGCTTTGTGGGTTATTCGATCGAGTAGCGCTGCGGTCATGCTGGGATCACCAAATATTTGTGTCCAATCTCCAAATCCCATATTGGTCGTGATCATGACCGATTTTCTCTCGTGGCGCTCGGCCAATATTTGAAAAATAAGCTGAGCGCCCTCTTTGGAGAAAGGAACGTAGCCCAATTCATCAAAAATGAGTAAACCGTAGCCGGCATAACGTTTTACGGTACGGCCTAACAATTTTTCATCTCGGGCTTCAATAAGTTCATTGGCAAGGCCGCAACCGGTGGCAAAGCGTGTTCTTACTCCCTGTTTGCAGGCTTCCATGCCAAGACCGGTTGCAAGGTGCGTTTTACCGGTGCCGCTTTTGCCCATAAAAATAATATTACGGGATTTTTTAATGTACTCACAACTTGAAAGTTCCTTAATGAGCCGGGCATCCAGATTCGAGGCTGCCTCAAAATTAAATGTTTCAAGCGGTTTTAATAACGGGAATTTGGCTTCTCTCAATCTTCGCTTGCGTCCATTTTCCTTACGAACCTGAACTTCAGCCTCCGTTAAATTTAAAAGAAATTCATCATAATCCAGCTTATCCTGTTTGGCCTGGCGAAGATGGCTCTGCAGGTTGCGTATCATCGCGGACAGCTTTAAGCTTTTAAGATTGTCATTTAACAATGCTTTCATCCCTGCATTCATAGCCCACCTCCGATCTGTTCATATATGGTTACATCCGGAAGCGGAAGGGTTTGCCAGTTTGTCAAAGGCGCAAATGATGGATCATGGTTATCTGGTGAACGCTTTAAAATGTGTTCTACTGCCTGGCTGGAGCTGACATGGGCTGAAAGAGCCTGCTCAACAGCCGCTTCAATATCTTTAGCATCGTGATCTTTGTAAAGCATCAAAACCGATATGAAATCCTTGATGCCCTTTGTATCGCCCTGCTTTTGGCAAAAACGCTCTAAAAGCCTCTCAAGGCAAAACGGCCAGCGTTCACGCCATTGCCGTATGGGGCGGGCTGATTCAAATGCCTGAGGCCGCTGTTGAATAAGTTCCAGATAGTGCTCAGGTAAAAGACTCCATTTGTTGTTGCTGTAAAGCCGTTGATGAGATGCAATTTTTTTACTCCCATAAAATATCTCAACACGATCTACATACAAAACAACATTGACCTTAAAATAGGCATATGATGTCGGGACCGAATACCGATTTTTATCGACGACAACCGTAGAATATTTATCCACTTTCCCACAAGATGTCTCAAGATTACTAAACGGAATATCCGGCAGGGTTATCATATGCTTCTTTTCTGCCTCACACAACTCATTGACTGTCCGCTCTCTACCGGCAATCCGATGGGCGCCATATGAAAAACAATCCTGTAAAAGCTTTTTGTTCAGTTCCTCTAACGACTCAGCCTCCGGAACGGGGACCATATAGTTGCGCCGGGCATAACCAACCAAACCTTCGACACCGCCTTTTTCATGCCCTTGACCGGGATTGCAAAAACGGGGAGTAAAATTGTAAAAGGCACGAAACTTGTCATATGATTCCTGAAGAACCCTTTTTTTACCCCGAAATACCTTTTGCACCGCTGTGGTCAAATTATCATAGATCAGGACCGGAAAGACACCACCGAAAAAGGCAAAGGCTTGAATATGTCCATCAAATAGCGACTGCTGACGTTCACAGGGGTAACAGCGCACAAAATGCTTGCCGGAATACTTTGAGCGCATGCAAAAAAACTTTAGCTGAGTCTTAACACCCCCTAAAATCGCCATACACCTTCCCCAGTCAACTTCGGCCTCTACCCCGATTTGGGGATCAGATGGAATAAATACCTGCGGGGAACCAACTCCCAATCTCAGTTTGGCTTCACGAACATATCGCCTGACGGTCGTCTCCGCGCCTTGAAAATCATGTTCCTGTTTGAGCCGATTATAAACCCGAACCGCTGTATGACGCTGTTTTTTAGGCCGCTGTTTGTCATCCTCCAACCATTTATCCATGATCTTAAGATAGGGACCTAATATCGGGTACGGCTGCATAACCCTGGATTTGTATCCGCTGTATTCGCCACGCAATACTTTCTTAATTGTATTTCTTGAATGGCCGGTCTCTCTTGTGATCTGTTTGATCTTTTTCCCATAAACTCGGTGCGCTGTTCGAATATAGTCATATTGATCCACTTTGAGCATTCTCCTTTCTCCCTCCGGTATAAGATTGATAGCTGCCAATCCTATTATACCAGAGGTCGGCTCAAGGGGGTCAATTTTGGGTTGTCGTTTGCCCTATTAGGGGGTCAATTTTAGGTTAGCATATCCAAATACATGACTGAGCGTTATTTATAGACTGGAAAACTAAGGATATTTCAGATAGGCTTGGCGTTCAAATGTTCTGGAAAGCTCCGGGAGCGGGTTAATGGAGTTAATTCATAAAATCCTCAGGTGAACAAAAATGATATCTGAGTTCAAACACAGAGGTATTTGGTGGCTTCCTGATAATGAAGACGTTAAAATCGATGGTACCCTTCATTTCAATCCGAAAGAAGATCCAAGGCTTGAACTGACAGGATCGTTTACGGATGTCAAAGATATTATGAAGATCTCCAGATGGGAGATTGTGTTAGGGT
>JBARSG010000673.1:0-2783 GCA_049644625.1 Desulfobacterales bacterium
GGCCTTGATCACTCAGAGCATGCAGGAAACGCATATCCTGATTTTGCAGTATCAGCGTATGTACAACAATAACCGTCACAAAAAAAATAGTCATGTCTCCCTTTTTAAACCATGGATAAGGGAGGCATGTTTAAAAATAAATATTAAATTAATAAGGAAAAAAAAGGTAATGAAAACTAGAGTCTTTAACTTAATTATTTTAATCGGTTTTTTTATGTTATTTTTTGGGTCTGCCGATCTTTGGGCAGAAGAAGAAAGTCCGACCGCTTCCGCCGATGTTGCCATTCTTAGCAAATATATCTGGCGGGGGTATGAATTGAGCCGTGACAGTATCGTTATCCAGCCTTCCATGACGATCAGCTACATGGGTTTTTCAGGCAATCTCTGGGGCAACCTGGACACCGACAAATACGTCGATTCCGGTGAAGATCATGACTGGACCGAGACCGATTTCACGCTTTCCTATGGCAAGGGGTTTGGCATGTTGAGCGTGGAAGCGGGCTATATCTATTACGCCTTGGACGGTGATGACACCCAGGAGATCTTTCTGACTCTGGGTCTTGATACGCTCCTTTCGCCGTCGTTGACGGTTTACAGAGATATCGACAACTTCCCGAGCTGGTATTTCCTTTTGGGCATCTCTCATGCTTTCGAGATTACGGAAAAGGTCTCCCTGGAACTTTCGGGATCGATCAGTTACTTGCTGAGCGACGACGAGGATGGTTATCCTGAGATTGACAATGGCGCGCCTACGGGCGATGGATTTGAAAACTTCCACGATGGTGTGATTTCGGCAAGCCTGCCCATAGCCGTTACCAAATATATCACCATCACCCCGTCGTTGTCATATACTTTTCCGCTTTCAAGCGATGCAAGCGACGAAATAGAATATCTTAGCTTCAAAGGTGACGATGACAACTTTATTTACGGTGGGGTAACCGTAAGCATGGCCTTTTAAGGCAAGCATTGCATCCCCGCATCAGGCGGTGCGGCCCTCTATGGGAGGCGAAACCGGCAACTGCTGAAATACTCCCTATGAGGGTCATGGGCATGCCGTGTTTGGCATCATGCCAAGTTTGATGTTCCGGGATTTAAAACAAGAGCAACCACAAAAGATATTATTGATGCTGTGAGAGAATATAGATCAAGAGTCGCAGAACAAAATGATAGAGCAGATGCTTAAGGTTAGGGGCCTCAGCCTATATTTCTATTTATAACCTTTTTTATTGCGCCGATCATCTTTCCTCATTATCCGGCACTGGTCATCATTGGCTCTCTATCCTTGGTATTCAACACTTCAGCCTTTACAATTCCTGTGTAAGCTGATATGCATATTTTTACCTTTTTCAGCTATAGAAGTTGTCAAAATTAGGTGTTATAGGGGTTATCAAAAATACGTTCTGTTTCGTTTCTGAGGCAAAGCCGACGCTCAATTAATGGTTAGACAAGAAAACCGATAATAACAGATGTTCTATCGCATAGAGAATTTAGTAATCCGCTCCCCCTTCAGCATCAAAAGACCCAAAATGGGAGAAGACTGTCTGGTTTTAAAATCCCGTTCCTTTCCCCCCGCTCACCCCTCAACAAAAGCAGCGCTTACCATTCTACATCGATTAGAGATTAAAAGAGAAGCCCGGATCCTGGACATAGGCTGCGGCTCGGGAATCCTCGGGCTTGCAGCGGCTTTGAAAAACGGCACCACCGCACTGGGATGCGACATTTGTCCCGGGGCGATAAAGGCTTCTATGCAAAATGTGGCCTTGAACCGGATGGAAGGCAGGTTCCGCTTTTTTCGCGGATCGGTGGATGCGGTTTCGGGAAGGTTCGACTTAATCCTTGCCAACCTCCATGCGGTCACTCATATGGGAATGTTCGACCACTACCGTCGTCTTTTACCTCTAAAGGGAGATTTGCTAGTGGTCTCCGGTTTCTACGACGTTCAAGCGGCGGATATGGAGAAGGAACTCTCCCAAAGGGGCTTTGCCGTCCTGGAGAGGGTAGAGGTGCATGCCTGGGCCGCAGCTCTTACAGAAGAATCTTCTTATACCTGGGTGGGATTGGGACTTAAAAGAGTTGCAAGAGACAAATGATGGAGGGTTGTTCTTAGCAACCGCTCTTTATAGTCAAAATGCCAGACTTCGTGATTCCGTGTCTTAACTTACCGAAAATTGAAGATTATACAAAATTGTATTTTTGATTTTTTGGGGTTGTGACTCCTTTGGCCCTATTTGTCTGGAATTGCACCAGGATTTTAAAATTTTTCCCTCTTGGCATGCCTTTTGCTCTATCATTTTTTAAAAAGTTGGTTTTACCAGATCCAATAACGAGGTGAATGTGTTGGAGTTTTGAAGACAGCGGATATGAATATCTTTGCATACGGCACCTTAATGATACCTTCTGTAATGTATGCCGTTACAGGCCGTCATTTTCGTTCACAAAAAGCGATTCTTAGAGACTATGCCCGTTTTACGGTCAAAGGAGAATCGTTACCCGGAATTATTCCTGTAACGAATGCGATTACCGAAGGGATAGTTTACTTTGATGTGGATGAACCGTCATTGGAGCAGTTGGATACATTCGAAGGCGATTTGTATCAGCGGATTCGGATACGGGTAGAAACGGAAGAAAAAGAAATGCAGAATGCCGAAGCCTATGTAATCCAGTTCAAGTATCTGGGGTATCTGTCTTTGAAAGGATGGGATGTGAAGGAATTTATTAAAAAAGATCTTGAAATGTTTTTAATGACCTATTCGGGGTTTGCGAAAAACTTATGACCCATAGCA